>JBBRIB010000301.1:0-4461 GCA_038221745.1 Verrucomicrobiales bacterium | reverse complement strand
GGCCTAGCTGCGAGTGGAGAATTTCCAAGGCGCGCAAAAAGCTCGATTCCGCTTTATCCAGATCACCGCTGGATTTGGCCATGAAACCAAGATTGTTTGCCATGGCGGCCACATCCAACAAAAGAGGGGGTTCATTTTTCTCGAAAAATTCAATGGCGATTTGCCAGTTATCCACGGCTTTTTGTTCGTTCCCGAGGCCATCATGGGCGGCACCGAGGCCAGCGTGGATGCGGCCCATCTGATCAAATCGATCCGGCCGATTTTGAAGTTGATCGGCAGCCTGCCGATAATCATCAAGAGCGAGTTCGAAGCGACCGAGCTCGCGGTAGATATCTCCGCGGATTTCCAAGGAGGAAGCGAATGCATCAATGCTATCCAAATCAGGACCGAGGGTTTGCTGGGATTTTTCGACCGCAGCCGTGGCGGCATGGAGGGCCTCGTCGAGGTCGCCTGCCGCACGCAGGGATTCCACACGGTCCTGAAGAATTCCAATGAGTGTCGCAGTCGGGGAGTCCATAAATTTTTGAGTTGCGCGAGAGTATTGGCGTTTTTATGGGACTTGCGAGCTGAAATCTTCATTTGAGGAAAGTCTTTCGACTAAATCCGCCCGGGAACCCGGGAATTGACCCAGTGCGTCCCTTAATGCCAATGACGGATCGCCCTGATTGGCAAGGATTCCCAGATGCCGGGCCAGTTCATTTTCAAAGTGCCGCATGGCTTTCAAGGTGGGCGGGGAAGTATCCAAGTGATCCAGGCCACGACGCAACAGATCGTAAAGCTCGGGTGCGGGATGCTCGGGTTCCACGGCGGCCTCGTGCAGTTGGCAAAAATAAGCGGCTAACAGGGTAACGCTGTAAGTCCGGCGCAGACCTTCGCGCCAGGTCTGAATGGAAACCTCGCGCAAAATGTGAAGCTCACCATGGCGAGCTTGGCTGACGCTGATTTCCCCGCCGTAGAAGAGATCCAGCTTACCGGCGAAAGGGCTCTTTGGGCGGCGAGCGCCCTTTGCCACCGTTTTGATCAGGCCATGCTGCTCAGTGAACCAATGGACGATCAAGCTGGTATCCGTCAAGCGCGTCAGCCGGGTGATGATCGCTTGGGATTCCTCCATGGCGGAAATTTACAGAATCCCCTGAAGCTGACTACGGAAATCGCGTTATCTTGTTCTGCCGTATGGGAATCCCATGCCGCGCCCGCCCGTTTTCCTCGTTACTTTGGAATTACCAACGATTGTCCCGGGCGGATGAGCGTACCCTTGACGCCGTTGGCCCGCTGCAATGCGGAGACGGAGGTTCCATTGCGGCTGGCAATCGCCGAAAGCGAATCGCCCGCTTTCACCACATAACGCTTTGGCGTGGGCTTCGGTTTTACCTTTGGCTTGGAAACCACCTTGGGTTTTGGTTTTGGCTTGGCCACCACTGCAGGTGATGCCGTGGGCTTCGGCTTGGGTCTGACCGTCACAGGAGCCAGGGTATCCACCTTTGGCGCGGGGGCGGGCTTTGAAATGATGGTCGGACTGGCGCTGCTGGCCAGTGGATTCGAATTCATCGGCGGCTGCTCGATTCTGGCAATCTCTGGAACGGAATCGGAGCCTTGGCCGAGCGGAGCCGCACTGCCGGGTTTCCGCCATTTCGCCGGATTGTCCGCCCATGCCTCCACATAATTGCCACGGCTGTCAAAGGGGCCGGTTCCTGGAGCTTGCGCCCCGCCACCCGTGGAACCGCAACCTGTAAGCAAAACGGCGAACGCACACGCTCCGGCAAAACAAACAAGCAACTTCATGCCGGGATGATGAAGCATCCTCCCGGTTTGGCAAAACATTGTTCCATGGGATAGAAATTTCCCACCGATTCTGGCGGTAATGTGAGGGAAAATCTTTCCCCCCCTTGACCATTCCGGCGAAATGATCCAACGCTTGTGGGTGTTCGCCGGGAAGAAAGACAAACCCTATTTTGAGGCATGGCTTCGCCGCACGGGCAAACAGTTTGCCGTGAGTGGCCGCATGACTCAGACGGCCACGGTTCTCGCCGCCGAAGAGGGTGGTTCGGTGGAAGATTGGCGCACACGCCTGCGCATTTTGCTGGAGGGCGGGGAAGTCCCGTCACTCGAGCTGCTTACCCGCATCGATACCCTGCTTTCTCAGCCAAGCCCGCCTTTTTCCGACAAGAGCACCCAAAAGGATTTTTCTGACTCCCGTCTCATTTAGCCCTCCTTACCCGCCGAGGGAAGCAATTCAATGCACATTAACATGGAAGTGCTTCTTCACAATTTGGCACAAACCTTGCATCTTTTGTTTTTATGAAACGTTGTGAAAGAAAGCCTTTGTGACAAAATCGATTTTGGCCATATTTAGTTAGTCGTCAATGCATCGCCTCCCCACGAGTTCATCAGTCCATCGTTTTCGGATGGTCGCCATCCTTTATTGCCTAAGGTATTTTCTTATCGTTTCCTGCATTGGAATCTTACTTTACGCGCTGGCCATGGATGACCGGGAACTGATCATGCTCGGAATCGGCCTGAGCGGGGTGACGATTTTTTGCTGTTTCTTGCAATGGATGTTTGCTGGCCGGACTCGCTGTCCGCTTTGTCTAACCCCTGTTTTGGCGAACAAAGCCTGCTCGAAACACCGCAAAGCACAATCCTTCCTAGGCAGTTATCGGCTGAGAGTGGCTCTCTCAATTTTTTTCAGAGGCTACTTTACCTGCCAGTATTGCAATGAGTCCACCGCCATTGAGGTCAGGACCCGGCGCAGGAGCTACTCGCAGCATTGACAGATGCCGCTGCTCCGTCGAGTTTCTCGGCCATGCGCTTCCTGATCAAACCTCTTCGTGCCATCCTGCCGCTTGTCTTCGGGCTTGCTTCCAGTCTTTCTATCAACGCTCAAGTCGAAACCACCATGCCCGAAACACCTGCCGATGTAAAAGCCCCGCCTGCCGATGCCGCTAAAACCGCCTCCGGCCTCGCCTCGAAAGTCCTGACCCCCGGCACCGGGGAAACCAAGCCTGCCGCCGCTGATACGGTGACAGTCCACTACTCCGGCTGGACCACCGATGGCAAACTTTTCGATAGCTCCGTGCAACGCGGCCAACCGACCAGCTTCCCGCTCAATGGCGTGATCAAAGGTTGGACCGAAGGACTCCAACTCATGGTGGAAGGCGAAAAACGTCGCTTCTGGATTCCGGCGGATCTTGCCTATGGAGAAAATCCCGGCGGCGGTCGTCCCGGCGGCTTGCTGGTCTTCGATGTCGAGCTTCTGAAAATCAAATCCGCGCCCAAACCACCACCGACTCCGGAAGACGTGGCTGCCGCGCCCGAGACAGCGGAGAAAACCGCCTCCGGCATCGCCTCCCGCGTCATCACCAAAGGCACTGGCACCACTCACCCGAAAGCCACCGACCAAGTGAAAGTCCACTACTCCGGCTGGACCACCGATGGCAAACTTTTCGATAGCTCCGTCGTCCGGGATGAAGCGATTGTTTTTCCGCTCAACCAAGTCATCGCCGGCTGGACCGAGGGCGTGCAGCTCATGGTGGAGGGTGAAAAACGCCGCCTCTGGATTCCCGGAAAACTCGCCTACGGAGAGAGCCCGCCGCCCGGCGCACCGGCAGGCACGCTCGTCTTCGATGTCGAGCTTCTTGAAATCGTCAAATGAAGCGCCCGCACGGCTCACTCCTCACGCTCGTTGCGGCACTTGGCATCGCGTCATGTGCGGCCCCGGGCGTGGTGCCAAAGCCCGTACCGGCACCAGCCTCTCCGCCTGTAATTAAAAAAGCGGAAACTCCGAAACCTGCTCCCAAGCCCGCCGCCTCCAGAAAACCCGGCACGGTTTCGCGCATCCCGCTGGGCACCTTTTTCGCGCTTCAACAATCCGGGGCCGTCCTCACCTATGATGTCCGTCCCTCATTCCACTATTCCATGGGGCACATCCCCGGTGCCGTTAATTGGCCGAAGAATAACTTCAAAGCGGGACTGCCCGCTCAAGAACCCCGCATGCGAGCCGCGCTTGCCGCAAGCAAGCCCATCGTCCTCTACTGCACCGATCTCGCTTGCCCGGATGCCCGCACCGTCGCCGGAGAACTCTCCCAGCTCGGCTACGATACCGCCATCCTCGCCGGCGGCTGGGAAGCCTGGAAACTCGGCGAACTTCCCACTGAATAATCTCTCTTATCACCATCATGTCAGCCATCTCATTCCCTAACGTCACCGTCGATACCAAAGCCAACGTCTATTTCGATGGGGCCGTCGTCTCCCACACCGTCCATTTTGCCGATGGCACCAAGAAAACCCTCGGTCTCATTTATCCGGGGAAATTTCACTTCGGCACCGCCGCCCCCGAGCGCATGGAAATCATCGCTGGCTCTTGCGAGGTGATTCTCGATGGTAGCACCGAGGTCCTCGGCTTTGAAGAAGGCACCGCCTTCGACGTCGCCGGGAACAGTGGCTTCACCATCACCGTGGCCG
>JBBRIB010000300.1:0-4533 GCA_038221745.1 Verrucomicrobiales bacterium | reverse complement strand
CTGGACGGGCGGAAATCCCGATGTGATGGCAGAGGCGCTCGATGACAAATGGACCGGCGCTTTACCCCACTCACTGCTCATCGCCCCGGGCGGCGAAATTCTCTGGCGGCACACCGGCGAGGTGAACGTGGTGGAAATGAGAAAAGAGATTTTGAAAGGGCTGAAGTAGGTAGGCATTAAGATAGCAGCCGGGACGGGCTGACCTCCATATTAGAACTCACAGTGCCCCGGCGTGCGGGCGAAGGGAATCACATCGCGGATGTTTGCCATGCCCGTCACGAACATCAGCATCCGCTCAAAGCCAAGTCCGAAGCCCGCGTGCGGCACGCTGCCGTATTTGCGTAAATCCGAATACCAACTGTAAGCCTCCGCATTGAGCTGATGCTTGCTGAAGTTATCCAACAAAACATCCAACCGCTCCTCGCGTTGGCTGCCACCGATGATCTCGCCGATGCCTGGCACCAGCACATCCATGGCAGTGACCGTTTTCCCATCATCGTTGAGGCGCATGTAGAAGGGTTTGATTTCCTTGGGGTAGTTGAAAACGGTGGTGGGCTTTTTGAAATACTCCTCGGTGAGCCAACGCTCGTGTTCCGATTGCAAGTTCAGCCCATACTCGACGGGATAGGCAAATGTCTTCCCGCTCGCTTGCAGCAGCTTCACCGCCTCGGTGTAGGAAATCCGCTCGAAGGGCCGGCTTGCCACAAATTCCAAGCGCTCACGCAGCCCTTTATCCACGAATTTTTCGAAGATAGTGAGATCGCCCTCATCCCGTGCGAGGGCCTCGGCGACAAGAAATTTCACCATGGCTTCGGCAAGGTCCATGTCTCCTTCGAGATCGCAAAAAGCCACTTCTGGCTCGATCATCCAGAACTCCGCCGCATGCCGCGAGGTGTTCGAGTTTTCCGCCCGGAAGGTGGGGCCGAAGGTATAGATGTTAGATAAAGCACATGCAAACGTCTCGCCCTCCAACTGCCCGCTCACCGTGAGAAACGCGCGCTTGCCGAAAAAATCCTCCGCATCCTGCGAGATCCGCGCATCTGGCAAGGTGGTGACGCGGAACATTTCACCCGCGCCCTCGCAATCGCTGGCCGTGATGATGGGCGTGTGGACGTAAATGAAATCCCGCTCTTGGAAAAACCGATGCACCGCATACGCCATCCGGCTGCGCATCCGGAACACCGCGCCGTAGAGGTTCGTCCGCGGGCGCAAGTGGGCGATGGAGCGGAGGAATTCCGGGCTGTGGCCTTTTTTCTGCAAGGGGTAGTCATCCGGCACTTCGCCTAACAGCTTGATCGAGGTCGCCTGCATTTCCCAGGATTGCCCGGCGGAGGGGGAAGGGACGAGCTTACCCTTCACCTCGATGGAGGCGCCGGTGGCCATTTTCGTGATGTCTTCATAGCCCGGGATCCCGGCATCAGCCACGATTTGAAGATTCCCGAGGCAGGAGCCGTCGTTGAGTTCGAGAAATGAAAACGTCTTCGAGTCCCGCCGGGTGCGGACCCAGCCGGCTACTTGAAGAAGTTCCGCTGGCTCAGTGCGTCTGAGGACGTGCTTGATCAGGATTCGCATGGCCATCAATAGTCAGGCCACCCGCAGTTTGTCAAAGAACGGCAAAGAATTTATTGTAAGGCTGGATTTTTATTTCGACGTGTTGGCCAACCTCCAGTCTCATGCGCCTATTGCTCAAAACTCTGTCCGGATTCCTGCTTGTCGCACTCGTCCCTGCTCTTTCGGCTTGGGAAACTGGCAAAGAGCCACCCGCTCTGCCGATGAAATCCTTCGTTTTACCCGAGGGCCTGGAGATCGTTCCATGGGCGCTCTCCCCTGCCCTTTTCAACCCCACCAACATGGATTTTGATCATCTCGGTCGGGCTTGGGTTTGTGAGGGTGTGAATTACCGTAAAGTCGCAGACCGGCAAGCTGATGATAAAGTCCGTTTCGTTTTCCGCCCTGCGGATGTCTGCGTTGGCCCTGATGGGGCACTCTACGTGGCTGTCTGGACGGACCCAAGCGTCGGCGGGCACGACACTCAAGATCCCGTTGCCACCGGCGTGCCGCATGGAATGTTGCCTTTGTCCGCCAAAAGTTAGATTTGACCTGGTGACAGCATATGCGCTATCACATTGGAGTGTCGTTAAGAATCGTCGTGAATACCAATGTTTTCATCGCCGCAATCCTCAGTCCCGGAGGAGAAAACCGGGAAGTTCTGCGGGCCTGCCTGCTTGGGAAGGCGCGACCGCTCATGGGAGTCGCGCTGTTTCACGAGTATGAAGATGTGCTGTCACGCACCGAGCTGATGGCGAAAAGTCCACTTGCCACCAGCGAGCAGAAAGCCCTGCTCGGCGCGTTTCTCTCGGTGGCGGAATGGGTGAAAGTGTATTTCCTATGGAGACCCCATCTTCCCGATGAAGCGGACAACCACCTGATCGAACTTGCCCTCGCCGGCTCCGCCGAAATCATCGTCACCAATAACCTTGCCGATCTCCGCAACGGAGAACTCCGCTTTCCCGGTCTCAAAATTCTTAGTCCAAACCAATTCCTAACCGCCCTGCCATGAGTACTCTGACCATCCGCCTTCCAGAAGACAAGCACGCGCGCCTCCGCCAACTCGCCAAGCACCGCGACATCAGCCTGAATAAGCTCATTGAGGAACTTGCCACCATCAGCATTGCCGAATTCGATGCAGAGAGCCGCTTCCGCGCTCTCGCCGCCCGAGGATCCGTGAAAGATGGACTCGCCATTCTCGATAAGCTCGATGCTGCGTTTTCCTCGGACCGCTGACACGGTTGATTCAGGGGGATTTATGAAACTGGATTACGGAATTCATTCCGCGAGTTTCCCAACTGACAAATTTAAATTCCTCCTGCGAATTTCATTTCCCCTGCGTGGACAAGTCCGTCATTCGATGATAGAAACTCGTTCCATGATTGGAATACGCCAGCTTCTTTTCCTTCTATTTGCCCTAGCCACTCCGCTATCTGCAGCCGATGCAGTGGCGGCGCCTGCCTCTAACGCGGAGTTGCTGCCGGGCGTGGCGATGACCCAGGGCATCACCGAGATCACCGGCGTGGCGATTTCCCCTCTGTTAGGAGTGAGCTCGGTGGGGGCTTGGCGCTATTGGAAAACTCCGGCAGCCGCGCGGGCAGACCTGCCGTGGTATGCCCAGCCGTGGGCATGGGGCACGGGTTTTGTATTGCTATCGCTTTGTTTTCTCAAGGACTCGATTGGCACCGCCCTGCCTGGTTTGCTCAAGAAACCATTCGATATGGTGGAACTCTTCGAAAACAAAGCCAGCGCCCTCATCGCAAGTGGCGCCTTCGTGCCCTTGGTCGCCCATGAGATGGCGCAACAACTGCAAGCGGAACGGGCGATCGCGATCCCCACAAGCGCCATCGGTGCCATGGGAATGGCCTCGTTGGACATCGCATGGCTGATGGTGCCACTGGCTGTCATCGCCTTTCTGCTGGTCTGGATTTGCAGCCATGCGATCAACGTGCTGATCATCCTCTCGCCTTTTTCATCCTTAGATGCCTTGTTGAAACTCGCGCGGACCGCAGTGCTTGCATCGGTGGGCTTGGTGTATCTGATCTCCCCTTGGGTCGCTGCGGCGATTTGCCTGATCCTGATCGCAGTGGCAGCGTGGCTGGCACCTTCAGCGATGCGGTTGGCGATCTTCGGCGCGCGCTATGCCGGAGACATCCTCCTACCATGGCGTGGCCGTAAGCGAGCCACACCTCATCAACCCCATGCTTTCACCTTGGGCAAAACCGCTGGACTCCCCGCGCGCACAGGTGGCCGGATGATTTTGTTGGAAAATGGCAGCGCCGTATTCCGCTATCGCCGCTGGTGCTTGTTGGACGAACGCAGCATCCCGCTCCCTGTTGGCCCGCAGCATCTCGAAAAGGGCTTGTTTTCCCCATCACTCATCCACCGGACTGGACACCAGGAGGAAACAAAGCTGCTGCTGTTCCTCCCCCGTTACCGCGGCCACGAGCAAAGCATGGCAGCCCATTTGAAACTCCAAGGCGTGCGCGATCATGTAATGGTGCGCGGATTCGCAGCGCTGAAAAATTGGCTCAAGAACATCGTCAATTGGCGGATCAGCCAAAACACGCTTGGACCGAAGGTCTAAAAAAAGCGGCCCGGCTGATCATCCCCAAGGAAAACCCATTAACCTTGGAGCATCTCAGTCGGACCGCCTGTTGTGTCGCAACAATAGAGAGGACAGCACCCACCGTGCCAACTTAGAATCGAATTCTGAAAAATTCTCCCGGGTGACTCACTTTTCTGCCCCTGAACCAATGGGCGGCCTGCTTTGCCCGTATTCCATCTTGGCAGGAAGGAAATGGCCGTTTAGCCTCGCGCTCTTCCATGTCAGACAAAACCAACTTTCACTTCACCGGCATCTGTGGCACCGCGATGGGTGCCGTCGCCGCAGCCATGAAAAATCGCGGTTTCGCCGTCACCGGCTCCGATGCCAATGTTTATCCGCCAATGTCGGACTTCCTGCGCGGCCAAGGCATCACGCTC
>JBBRIB010000299.1:0-4537 GCA_038221745.1 Verrucomicrobiales bacterium | reverse complement strand
TTAACCGGCCGGGATCATCAATTACAAACCAAGGAATTGAAGGGAGGGTGGGATCAATGATCCTGACAAACTGAAGTAAGGGAATCTGGACTCAATGAGTGGTTTCTGGAAAGCGCCTTTGAGTCATGAACTTCTGAAACGGGCTTCGTATTCTTGATGAAGAGCGAAGTATTGGGACTCAAGATCCGGCAACGAGCATGCGTCCAATTCATCTTTAGAACTTTGAGATTTCTCTAGCAGCTCCTCCAAGACTTGAATTTTTCCGATCCAAAGTCCTTTTGAGAGACCTTCATTACGGCCTTGAACGCGGCCCTCTGAGCGGCCCTCTGAGCGACCCTCTGAGCGACCCTCTGAGCGACCTTCTGAGCGACCCTCGATACGGCCCCTTGCAATGAGTTTTTCGGCTACAGACATAGTGTGATGTTCAAGTTCAGGATTCGTGGAAAGGCTATTGAAGATTTCCCTGATGTCAAGATCGCTATCGGCATGCAAGGCATAGGTAAGCATTTTTCCAAGTAAGTGTTCCTGTAACTGAGTCACTAAAGATTCAGCGAACCACTGGAAAAACTTGAGTAATTCCCGCTGTCGGGCGAGTTTCATCAACTGAAGAACCATGCGCAGCTGCGGGTCTTCTTCTTCTGTTGCTGGGTCAAAAAGGCTGAGGTCGAGTAGGGCGTGATTGAACTTTGGTAAAAATGGCAGCAGCGCGATTGCGAGTTCGTCAGTGAGATCAAAAAGATCTTCGAACGCCGTAGAAACATTCCATCGGTCTGGTCCCTGATGAAAAACAAAGGGTAAAACCGGCGGCAATGGCAGACCATGAATCTCATGTTGCGTGGTCAGGATCTCTCCAATGTATCCCAAAAGCCGCAAGGGCATGGTCGGATCGACGGTGCTTTGGTGTTCGAAGAGGAGGTAGAGCAACGTTTTTCGAGCGCTGAGATCTACCGAGAAAAGTAAATCCGAGTGGAGTTGCTGGAGGTTTGATTTGACGAAGGACGAGGGGACGACTGCAAGTGTCGTCCAGTCAATCCGAGCCGCGATTGCAGGGGGGAGATGGTTTTTGAAAAAGGCGGTGGCGTGCTCTGGCTCGGAGAAAATCGACTTGAAAAAGCATCGTTGGGATGAGCAGCGAGGTCGGGATTGAGCGGCAGATCTTCCATGGAACGGGTGGTGTTAGGCTTGTGACTGGGCGAGAAGCTCGATGATATGGGTGAGGACTTCGTCGCGGTCCTGGCCGGCGAGGCCGAGGGCCAGTTGTGCGGTTAGAAGGCCGTATTGGAGGCCGATGTCATGGCGGCGGCCATGGAGTTCGTGGGCGAGGTATTGTTCGCGGCGCGCAGTTTCCGAGAGGGCGCTGGAGAGATCCGCGCGGTCGCCAATGGCGAGCTGGCGGGCGAGGATCTCCATGACCGATGCGCTCAGCACATGGAGGCCGAAGAAGCAGAGGTAGTTTCCGGCACGCAGGCCAGGGATGACGAGCTTCTGCTCAGCCTCGGTGGGGGTGGGTTTTTCAAGGACGGTTTCGATTTCGTAAAGCCGTTCCCTGCCGGAGAGGCGATGGCCGCCGATTGCCCCGTAGTTCGGAAGCTTGCTTTCGTGGGTGGCCTGGACGGCGGAAACGGCGCATTTCTGGGAACTTGCGGTGGCGAGGAGTTGCGCGGTGCAGGACTCATCGGTGCGGCTGAGGTAGAGGTGATCTCCCACCATGAGGAGGAAGGGATCTCCGGCGGTGAAACTTGCTGCGCAGTGGACGGCATGGCCATAGCCGAGAGGTTCTGGCTGTTCGATAAAACGCATGAGATGGGCGTGCGGGCCGGCGGCAGCGGTGTAGGCAGCCTTGTCGCCCGGGCAGATCACGACGGCGATTTCCTCAATCCCAGCGCCCGTGATCTCTTCGGCGAGGATGGCGAGCGCGGACTTCGGCAAGCCATCCCGGTCCACGAGCGTTTGGAGCGGGAGGGTGCGTTGGTTTTTTCCAGCGGCGGTGATGACGGCTTTGAGGACTTTCACGGCGGCATCCTGATAGGATCTTCCGTTTTAGCAACCTTTCAGACGGGGTCAGGCGGTTTTTGCGTCCGCTTTGGGCTTGCGGAAGTTCGGCAGGGTGGGGGATTTCCCGGGGATGATTTTTTCAATCGACTCAAGGGGAACCCAGCCACGGGTTTTATTGGTGAAGGCGACGTAGGCCCAGTCCCCGGTCTCGATGATGACTTCGCAGAGTGAGCCGGGTGGTGCATCAATGACTTCAGGAGAGGTGCGGGCGGCATCGGCATGAAGAACCGCCCCATCAACGATGATGACGGCTTGGCGGGAAACGGGAGCAAATTCTGAATCATTTGGGAAAAAGTGCCAACCCAAGATCCCGACGGAGACAATGAAAGGAGCGATGACGAGAACCACCATCGCTGCAAATCTGATTGACGCATCCCGGCGGGTGGCTGGGAACACCAGAATGGCCAACAGGCAAAGCCAAAGCCCTGACCAAAGGATGGCTTTCCAAGTGCTGAGGGAAAACCTGGTGAGGGTGAATTGATACTCGGGGCGTTGGACGGAGATGCTTCCATACTTGCGTTCGATAAATCTCAGGTTTTGACGTGATTCCTGATGGCTCACGTCACGAACGAGGGCACGGCGATAAAACAAAGCTGCGATGCCGGGCGAGCCGGAGCGGTAGCTGGCATTGCCGATGTTATAGAGAGTGTCTGCTGTCAGAGAGTTATAGTCACCTGCGCCCAGCCAGAGCTTGATGGCATCGTCATATTTGGCAGCATCGTAGGCTTCGCGGGCTTGGGTGGCGATGTCCGCGGCACGGAGGGATGATGGATTGCTGCCTAACAGGAAAAAAACCAGCAGGGCGGTGGCGGCTTGGCGGAGGGTGTTCAGGATGGATTTCCGTCTCTGGGGATCCAGCGCGAGAGATGGTTTTTCATTGCGGAAGCAGATGGCATCCCGCTCAGCGAGGATCTCCAACAATGCTGGTTTGGGATAGGTTCCAAAGTGAGACTCGATGTAGGCACCGGAAGCTTTCAGGAATTCGATGTCGGTGGCAGAGGTATGATTTTCAATTTCGCGGAGGTCGTTGAGGCGTTTGACCCGCAGCGGTTCATGGGTGAAGCGGGGAGCGTAGCGCATCCAAAAAGCTTTGAAAATCAAGCTGAGTGCGGCGATGCCAGCAAGAATATGGCCGAGGATGGGAAGAAACGTGGAGCTTGAAGGCAAGGTAAGCTGGGCGGGATTGATGACGGTGAGAATGTCCGTCATGCGCTCGATGGGGATGGGGAGGGATTGCACCGCCGCAGCGGCAGCTACGCCAGCGGCGGTGGCCGGGCCGGGAATCATCCGCAGGCTGATCGGATCGGTGGTGGTGGTTTTATAAACCTCTTCGTTGGGATCAAAATACACCAATTTGAATGAAGGAATGGCAGGCTTGAGTTCGAGTGGCCGCATGAACTGGTGAAAAACCGTATTGCCAGCGAGTTGGCGGCGTTCATCGCCTCTTTGGTTCGAGGTGGCTTCGTAAACCTTCCAGCCGGATTCATCCGCCAATCTGGGAGGGCGGATGGTATCCAGATTTCCTCTGCCTGTGATCAACAGTTCAACCGAGAGAGGTTCGCCTTCCTTCACCTCAGTGGTGGTGGTGCTGGAGGTGATGCGGAAATTTCCAATCGCGTTTTCAAAGCCAGCGGGAGCGCCCTCGGGGAGAGGTCTTGCCTCCAATTCGAGCTGCGGGACATTGAGGAAAAGGTATTCGTAGGCGCGCTTTGGGAAGGGATCTTGATAAATTTGAACGGTCGTGAGCCGGACTTTGGCCGGTCCGATCAAGCCTCCGCTGCTGCGGGTGGGGGTGAGGGTGCTGGGATAGGCGACCGAGACGTAAGGACTCCCTAACAGATTGATGGAGCTTTTGATTGTGGAGGGTTGAAATCTCCAAGCGGTGAGGCCTTCAATTTTGAATTCAGGAATGCCCCAATCCTCGACTTCCAAACTGCGTGGGTAGTAAACTTTGATCTCGGTATAGGTGGTTTCCCCTTCGTAGGGGTTTAGCTTCATGGTTTTGAAAGCAGTGGCGTAGCGGATGGTCTCGCCGTTGATCGTTTCTTCAGCCCATTGCAGCTCGTCTGGATCAAAGACTTCGATTTCGAGTGGCTCTGTTTTACGTTCGATGCCCGAAATCATAATGGTGATGGGAGGGATGGTATGTTTACCAATTTCATAGCTCATGACCTCATAGCCAAAGATAGACTCGAACTGATTCCCATTGACGCCGCTACGGGACTGAATCGTCACGCCGGGGACGGGTTCGATGATGGGATCCGAATCGGCTCTAGCGCCAAGGATGATGACTTCCAACAGGGATCGCTCGCCCCGTGCGAGGAAGGCACTTGAGATACGGCTGGTGGCTTGGCCGCTGCCGATTGCGGCGAAGAGCAGCCAGTTGAGTATGAGGAGCGGGATAAATCCGCAGGTGGGTATGGATCGATTCATCATATTACCAATCTTTTTCGGGGTCTCTGAATTCACGTCTGCCGGGGGA
>JBBRIB010000298.1:0-4538 GCA_038221745.1 Verrucomicrobiales bacterium | reverse complement strand
GTCTCGGCGCACCGCATGCGCGCTTGATTGTGCGCACACTGCTGAAGTGCTTGTGCGATCAGGTCCGCAGGATCGAAATTCTATCCATGGAAGAAAAGGTAGAGCGTGAGGAAAGTTACAACCGCACCCTTGCCTACGAGTTTCTTGAAGTTCGATTTTCACGCTCATCGTGATCGTCTAGCTTCCCCAGCCACTCGTCTCTGCGAGGTGTAGTGACAGCCAGGCATCCACGGTCTGGACGATTTGCGGGTAGGAAAGCTCGCTGAATAAATGCCCTTCGCCAGCAATTTCGAGCCATTGCTTGATTGAGGTGGCCGCCTCAAAGGCATCGCGCCCATCTTGCGGCGGGACGATGTCATCCTCGCTGCCATGAATCAGCAACCAGGGTTGTGGCAATGCCTCAGCAGCCGAAAGCGTATCTCCGATCTGGGTGAGATCATCGACAAATTTTTGAGATAGCGGGCAATCCTCATCCTCCCACATGAAACCTGCGCCGGGAGTGACATCTCCGAATTCGCGCTGGGTGAAGGCTGCGGTGTGAGTCATACCAGCGAGAGAAATGAGGGTGAAAATACGCATATCACGCGCCGCTGTTAGGACACCGACGGCACCACCCATGCTATGGCCGATGTAGGCGACCTTCACATCAGCAGGCACCATCTCCAGCACGGCTTGAAGATCGGAAATTTCCTTGGTGATGTTGGAATCCTCAAAACTTCCTTCCGAAGCACCATTGCCGGAGTAAGAAAGGGTCAAGCAAGGCCAACCGCTGGCGGACAACGCCTTGGCAAGAGTGACGAGCAAGGGGCGATCCTTGTTCCCCGTCACACCATGGCCCAGAATCACCAAAGCATCGGCGTGGGTGCCGGGATAGAAGGTGTGATCGATTGCTTCATTCTGCCGATTTCTTATCTCGCTGCCGGTGATCATAGTGATGTTTCAGTTGGGTTTCCTCCCCGCTCGGGGAAAGTGAGTTCGGCGATGCCGGATTTATCGAGTCCACCGAGGTCGAACTCGATCATGCGCTGATATTGAGCCTGAGTGGCAAGGGAAAGTGGCACGCTGGTGCCTGCTTGAGTAGCTAGGGCATTGGCGATACCGCTGTCTTTGGCGGCGTGGGCAGCGGAAAAATAACAATCGTGGTCGCGGAGAATCATGTCATCCGCATCGGTTTCCAACACTCGTGAGTTTGCCCCGGTTTGGGAGAAAATTTCTTTCAGCATTGGCAGGTCCAGCCCGAGTGCCGCGCCGAGGCCAAGCCCTTCGGCAAGGCCGGCGGTGTTGATGTTCATGACCATGTTGACGAGGGCTTTGATCTTCGCCGCATGGCCGACGGGGCCGACGTGGCGGAGGGAAGCGGAAAGATCGAGAAGCAACGCTTCGTTTTTCGCGAAGACCTCAGGACTGCCGCCGATCATCAGATAAAGCGTGCCTTGGCGTGCTTGGGTGATGCTGGAGGCCATGCTCGCGGCCAGGGTGAAGGCACCCGCCGCAGTGGCAGCTGCTTCCGCCGCCTCATGGGCCGCCGGGCTGGCCGTGGCGCAATGGATAAAGGTGCGGCCTGCGGCATTTACAAGCAGTGACTCTTCGCCTGTCAGGACCTGCGCCATCGCCGCGTCATCGGTGACCACCGTGAAAATAATCTCACAACGGGCGGTGACATCGGAGAGCTTGCTACAAGCCTCGGCATTGAGTTCCATGGCCAATGCCTCCCCAGACGGTGCATGGGAATCATGGACTGCGGCGATGCGATAGCCCAGATCCGCAAGGCGGCGTGCCATGTTTGCACCCATCCTCCCAACGCCGACGAAACCAATTGAAACGTTCTTCATGGGCGGCAAACTAGAGGGTGATATCCCAGCATGCAACTGCTTGTTCCGCCCTCATACCTCGCCTCATTTGATGAACGGGATGGTGAGGGGGTAGTTCCAGAAAACTCCGTTGTTCGCTTTAATCCCACCGAGGATCGGAAAGACAATGGCCACTATTGCAATCGGAATGAACAGAACGGTTCCGATTCCGCATGTGGCGAACGAAGCCACAAACGCAGCGACGACATAGATGAGCAAGGAGATGAGCCAGTTGGTGACCATTTTCCCATGGCGGTCCAACTCTGGAAACTGGGCTTTCTGGATCTGCCAAATGAGGATGGGTGCCGCGATTCCAAGACCCGGGAGAATCAAATTCGTCAATTGCGAGAGATGCAGGAACATCGCCCATTGATTGGAGTTCAGATTACTGAGAAATCCTCCGTTAGAAACGGGTGGCGGCGAAGGATTCGCATGTTCTTGGGGCGGTGGAGGTTGAGGAGGCTCGTTTTCGTTCATGGTCGAGAAGGCGTTAGTTTGTAACCACTAGACCTCTATCAAAGATGGACTGGGATGGCAAGTCTGCTGATTACTCAAAGTGGTTCAGCATCTTTCCCGCGACTTCAAGGGCTTTGAGACTCGTGGGCAAGATGCCCACGCTCCCTGAACTTTCACTCCACGGTCACGCTTTTGGCGAGGTTTCTCGGTTGATCGATCTCGCAGCCGCGAAGGCGGGCGACGTGATAGGAGAAAAGCTGCAGGGCCGTGACGGCAGGGATGGTGGCAACCAGCGGGTGGCAGCGCGGGATGGTGATGAAGTCGTCCATGCATTCTGCTGTTTCATGATCACCCTCGGTGACGATGCCGAGGATGCGGGCGCCGCGAGCACGGCATTCCTCGACGTTGCCGAGGGTCTTGTCCTTGCCCGGCACATCGCAGGCCAGCGCAATCACCGGGGTGCCTTTTTCCAACAAAGCGATGGGGCCATGCTTGAGTTCCGCAGCGTGGTATCCTTCTGCGTGGATATAGGAAATCTCTTTGAGCTTGAGCGCACCTTCGAGGGCGACGGGATACATCGGCCCACGACCAATGAAGAATACATGTTCATTTTTGATATAATCCGCCGCGATTTTAGCGATGCGATCATTTTGTAATAATACTTTACTTACCAGCTCGGGGATCGAGCCGATTTCCTTGGCGAGAGCGATGCCATTCTCTCGCGAAAAGCGGCGACCGCGACCCAGCTTGAGTGCGATCATCAGTAGAACCGCCACCTGGCAGGTGAAGGCCTTGGTGGAGGCTACGGAAATTTCCGGGCCGGCATGCAGATAGACCCCACGGCCCGTTTCGCGCGCGATGGTGGAGCCGACGACGTTGCAAAGGCCCATGACGAAGGCACCTTTTTGGTTTGCCTCGCGCACGGCGGCGAGCGTGTCCGCCGTCTCGCCCGATTGGGAAATGGCGACGACGAGATCCCGATTACCAATGATGGGATTGCGATAGCGGAACTCGGCGGCTTGCTGGACTTCCGCGTGCATGTCTGCTATATCTTCCACCGCGTATTCACCTACAAGACCCGCATGAAGCGAGGTGCCACATCCGATCATGACGACGCGCTCAATTTCCGCGAGATCGCGGGGCGAAGTGCCCATCCCTGCGAGAACAGAAGAGCCGGTTTCATAGTTGAGACGGCCCCGGATGGCGTTGGCAAGGGCCTCGGGTTGCTCGTGGATTTCCTTGAGCATGAAGTGCTCATAGCCGCCCTTCTCGGTGGCGGCTGCGTCCATGCCAAGTTCAGCGATTTCGCGGGTGACGGGGATGTTGTTGAGGTCCCGGATATCGACGGAATCCGCACTGACGATGGCGATATCGTTGTCATCCAAATAGATGACCCGCTGGGTATGGGCAAGGATGGCACAAGCATCCGAGGCGATGATGCTTTCACCATCTCCCACACCGATGACGATGGGGCTACCCCGCCGGGCGGTGATGATCTTATCCGGCTCGCGGGACGATAGAACCGCGATGCCGAAGGCCCCTTCCACTTGGTGGAGCGCATCGCAAACGGCTTGGAAAAGATCACCTTTATCGCAATCCCCAATCAGGTGGGCGAGCACTTCGGTATCCGTTTCAGAGTAGAAATGGTGGCCCTTGCCCTCCAACCGGGCGCGGAGGGAGCGGTAGTTCTCAATGATGCCATTGTGAACCAGGGCGATGTCCCCGGATTGGTCGAGGTGTGGGTGGGCGTTGACTTCAGTCGGCGGACCATGGGTGGCCCACCGGGTGTGGGCGATCCCGGTGGTGACGCGGGCAAAAAGGTCCTGCGGCCAATCGGTGCGGGTGCGCTCGTTGAGTACGGCCACCTTGCCTGCGGATTTTGAAACGATGATTTCATCGTTATCCAACACGGCGAGGCCGGCCGAGTCATAGCCACGGTATTCGAGGCGGCGCAGGCCGTTGATGAGGACTTTGGGAGCGTTTGCTTTTCCGATGTATCCGACGATTCCGCACATGGTGAGTTATAGATTTGAGATTTGAGATTTAAAATTTGAGATCCTTTTGGACGATTTCGCCGGGGCGGGTGGTGGTGTGGGGCCAGAGCTTGCGACCGGGGTAGATCGAGGTGTTGATGCCGGTGTGGACGTGATCGCCGATGATGGCGCCAAATTTTCGGCGGCCGGTATCGATTAGCACACCGCCTACCATGGACTGATGATTTTTCCCATCGTG
>JBBRIB010000297.1:0-4543 GCA_038221745.1 Verrucomicrobiales bacterium | reverse complement strand
GGTGCATGTCTTCTACGTCGCGGCGGATGCCGCGGACCACACCGTGAATGATGGCATCCTCGCAGACGTTGCTCCGACTTTGTTGGAAATGATGGGCCTGCCCAAGCCCAAGCAGATGACGGGTAAGAGCCTGCTCAGCAGCAAATCCAAGAAGCCCGCCAAGGCCCCTCTGCAATCGGCCGCTAAGACAACAACAGCGAAACCCCTCGTGAAAGCCGCTGCCCCCGTTTCAACTGCCAACAAAAAATCCCTCGTCAAAAAAAGCAAAGGCAGCACCAAAAAGTGGAAACGCTGAGCGCCCTCAATCCTTTCTTTAAAAACCGCAGTCTGCGGAGATCATGTGACGGAAAATTAGTGCTGTCTTCAGCGTCACATCCCTGTAGCTTCGGAATCAAATTCTTTGCGCTCTTTGTGTTTCTTCGCAGCTTTATAAAAGAAGAGTAGAGCTAAACTTACTCCCCGCTTCGTGTTTTGGTCTTAGTCTCAATGTTCCTGCTCTACATTTTCTCCCATGATGCCGCCATACCCATCTCGAATTCTGATTTTTCCAAATCTTTCCATATTTCAGCATGTTCCCGAGCCATGATACCATGCACTTTTTTGGTCAGCGGACTTTCACAGCATGTCCGGCGTGACGCGATATTTGGCGGCGCAGCGCGGGCATTGGATGTTGATGAACTCCGCACCTTCGAACAGCTCTTCCGGTTTCTCTTTCCAGCCGCCGAGAATGGGTAGGATTTTTTCCAAATTGCACCCGCAGTGAAAGCGGAAGAATCGGGTTTCCAATACATTGGTTTCCTCCGTCTCGGCGATTTTTTCGACGGCGGCATTATCGAGTGATTCCAACCATTCCAAATCACAATCCGGCTGGGCAGCGATGAGGACGAAATTTTCATCCTCCAACCGGAACGCACGGGCAGGGCGTTGCTCGGACTGATCGTAATATTGGGAAATCCAAGCGACCGGATCCTTGCCCTCGACCTCCAAGGTGGAAGTGCGCGGTTTGCCCGCCTCTGCGGCGATGGTCTGGGAGTAGAAATAATTCCGGTCCGGTTCGCGCACATCTTCGGTGAAGATCCGTCCGGTGATCGCTCGTTCATAGGAGCTGCCGGTTGCGAAGAGGTTGATCCTCGGTGCGCGCAAGTTCACGGTCCACGCAATCGATTCCGACCATGGCCGGGCGACGAGGTGGAGCGTGAGCATGGCCAGCGTATC
Source organism: Verrucomicrobiales bacterium (assembly GCA_038221745.1). Lineage (GTDB taxonomy): Bacteria > Verrucomicrobiota > Verrucomicrobiia > Verrucomicrobiales > Akkermansiaceae > Luteolibacter. The sequence continues at coordinate 3,328 of JBBRIB010000297.1, read as the reverse complement.
CTTGAGCATTTGGTCCAGCTCACCCGGCGGGCGCACGCCGTGCTCCATCAAGTGAAGATAGTAGTCCACATAAATCGGCGTGAACTGCCCACGTAAAATCAGGGCATTGCGGTGTCTGACGAAAACCGATTCGATTTTTGTGAATTCTTCAGGTGTCTCCATTTCGTTGCGGCACGCTGCGTGTGCCGCATGGCCGTGTCAAGACAGGCGAGGGCATGCAGCGAATGAGTCCCGATCTCTTCCATCACGGTCCGGCCTTTGCCTGCGTGTTATGCTCGCTCCGGAAAGGCTCCCGGCAGGTGCTGTCAAAGCCTGTCTCAGGGACGGTGCCCCAGATCTACCTACCCCGCACGCAGAAATGATAAATTGAATTCCCTCTCGATTGGTTGGACTTTCCCACTTCGAAATTTCAACCGTCGATGGCATATGTCGGCTTGTTCGGCAGGGTGCCAAGCCCGGCGCGTGGGATGCCGTGCGGACAAGCGGGCGGGCCTGCCGTGCAAGGCAGATTAAAGGATGAACGGACGAGCCGTCCATTCCCCCTAGGCCCCTGGCAGCTCGATGAATCCTTCCAGTTTGCGGATCCGCGTCGGGTGGCGCATTTTCCGCAGGGCCTTGGCTTCGATCTGGCGGATCCGCTCGCGGGTGACCTGGAATTGGCGACCGACTTCCTCGAGGGTGCGGCTGTAGCCGTCCTTAAGACCGAAGCGTTGTTCGAGGACCTCGCGCTCACGTTCTGTTAGAGTGTCGAGCACGTCCTTGATCTTGTCCTTGAGCATGGAGAAACCGGCCTCTTCCATCGGGTTATCCGCCGCTTTATCTTCGATGAAGTCACCGAAGGATGTGTCATCGGAATCGCCCACCGGTGCCTGCAAGGAAATGGGCTGCTGTGCCATTTTGAGGACGGCGCGCACCCGCTCGACGGGCAAGTGGATTTCCTCGGCAATTTCTTCCGGGGATGGCTCGCGGCCGTATTCCTGAACGAGCTGCTTCTGTACGCGCATCAGCTTGTTGATCGTCTCGATCATGTGGACCGGGATTCGGATCGTGCGGGCCTGGTCGGCAATCGACCGGGTGATCGCCTGACGGATCCACCAGGTGGCGTAGGTCGAAAATTTGTAACCGCGGCGGTATTCAAATGTCTCGACGGCCTTCTTCTGGCCCATGTTGCCCTCTTGAATGAGATCGAGGAACGAAAGACCACGATTGGTGTATTTCTTGGCGATGGAAATCACCAGGCGAAGGTTCGCCTCGACCATTTCGGTCTTCGCTTTGAGCGCTTCCTTGAGCCAATGGCGGAGTTGCTTGTTGGCCTCCTCGAAGGACTCGGTGGTGTGCCAGGTGCGTTGCTGGACTTCGCGGAGCTTGGTGATGAATTCCTTGTCCTCGGGATCGGTTTGGAGCTTGCGCCCGTATTTCCAAAACAACTGCATGTATTCTTCCACTTGCTCGCAGAAGTCTTCGACGACTTTCTGTTTGTAATAGAATCGGGTGAAGACGCGGTTGAGAGTTTGGATGTTTTTGTTGAATTCCTCTTCAAGCTTTTTCTTGCTGCGTGGGTTTTTGACGGAAAGCTGGCGGAAGAGATCGTCGTTTTCGTGATGGAGCTGTTTGAGCTGATCACAAAGTTTCGGCAGGCCCTTCATGTAGCGCTCACGGGATTCGATTTTTTTATCGAGGATCACGCGGTCAAAGCGCTCCTTGCCCTTGTTTAGCTTATCGGCGAGTTCCAAGTAGGAATCCGTGACGAACCCGAAGAGGTGGAGGTGGCGGGCGACTTCGATTTCCGCGTCCTCGATGCGTTTGGAAATTTCCACTTCCTGTTCGCGGGTGAGCAGCGGGACCTGGCCCATTTGCTTGAGATACATCCGGACAGGGTCGTCGAGGATATCGAGCTTCTGGTCGGACTTGACATCTTCTTCATCGCCATCGCCCTCATCGCGCTTCTTGTCCTTGTAGCGATCCACCTCGGAGGCATCAATGATGTCGAACTCCATGTTGCGCAGGCGCTCCATGATGGCCTCGACGTCATCGGGATCGACAAGGTCGTTGGGCAGGATTTCGTTGATGTCGTCGTAAGTGAGATAATCCTGTTCCTTGGCGAGTTTGATGAGTTCGCGGATTTTCTCCTGAATCTCCGGGGTATCAATCCGACGTTTGTTGGATTCAGCGGCTCTGATGGTAGCTTTGGTCTCGCCGGTTCCAGTGACTTCTTTCGGAGCCTTTTTGCTGCCCGATGGAGCTTGAGTGCTTTTTGCAGCAGCTCTGGATTTCACCACTGGCTCTGGTTTTGTAATGCTGGCTGCTTGAGCGGCGGGTTTGGGTGCAGGCTTTGTCACCGGCTTCTCAGGAGTCTTTGGCAGCGGATTTTTGATTTCCCCGGCCTTGGTTTTAACGATCACCACTGGCTTGGCGACTTTCTTCTGGCTCTTCGACGGTGCGGAATCCATGACCGGCGTTTTTACCTTAACAACGGGTTTCTTGGGGGCAGGTTTGGAAGAAGACATGAATGGAAAATGATGGACTCTGAGGTTAGGATACAATTCAACCAGCCTAGGGGCACAGCAGAAAATGCGGCGAGGCGGACTCAAAGGGCGCTGGCGATCACCGTCAAGACCTTTCTTTTCACGAAATTCCTCCAAAAGGTCGCCTACGGGTTTTTTTTGCAGGATCATGGCAAACCCCGGATTTCCAGTTTCAAATTCCGGATAACGGGGCTAAGGTTTGCGCGTGACTCCGATTTCACTCACTTCCAAGGCCGCCCAAGAACTGTCCCGCATGCTTTCCAGCCGGACTACCTCACCTGCCGCCGGACTCCGCCTCGCCGTGCGCCGCGGCGGTTGTGCGGGCTGGCAATATGAAATGAACGTGGCAGACCCCGAGCCTGGCGATTCCATCGTCGAAGCGGAAGGCGCGCGCGTCATCATCGCTGCCGATAGTCTGGAAAAACTCAGGGGCTGCGAAATCGATTTCTCCGACGATCTAACAGATTCGGGTTTTAAGATCCATAATCCGGTGGCGGCGCGCTCTTGTGGCTGCGGGACCTCGTTTGAAACATCGGACGAAGCTCCCGGTGCCCACGCGGTTCCAGATGGCGAGGCATGCGGCACTCTCTGAAAAATCCCCGTCGAAGATCGTGCCCCGCAAACCTGAAGAATTCCTTCCAAGCCGCCCGGCTTACTTCTGGTGGTTGCTCGCCAACGCGCTGGCATTGTGCTTTGCCGTGGTAAGTTGGTTCGTTTGCCTCCACGTTTTCGGGAACCCTGAGATTCCGAGAAACTACGAGATCCTGGGCAAGCTCAAGCGGCTGCCCGTTTTGAAACGCCAC
>JBBRIB010000296.1:0-4554 GCA_038221745.1 Verrucomicrobiales bacterium | reverse complement strand
AAAATCAATTTTCGTAGGATCGTTGGCCCCCAGACCTGAATTCTGGTGGGCCATGAAAATTTCCTGAATTCCCACATCCTCGGGTTGAGGCTGTTTGAAGTCCCAGACTTCGAAGGACTCGTCTGCCAAGAACACAGAACCTTCGGTGCCGCCGAGCTGGATGCGGACCGGATGGCCCTTCCGGGACCAATGGCAGGTGGAAGCCTCAATGCTTCCGTGTGCGCCATTTTCAAATTCCAACAAGACCACCGCGCTGTCTTCCACCTCGATGCGTTCGTGAGCAAGGCAGCCGGTGATGGCCCGCAGGAATTTCACCGGACCTGCGAGGTGAAGCAGCGCGTCAATCGCGTGGATTCCTTGATTCATCAACGCACCTCCGCCATCCAGCGCGAGCGTGCCACGCCATGGAGCGGAATCGTAATAAGCCTGATCCCGGAACCACTTGATCGAGCAGGAGGCGGAAGTGAGTTTGCCAAATCGGTTCTGCATGCACGCCTGCTTGAAGGCCATCATCGCCGGGGTGAAGCGGCGGTTGAGGATGGGAGATAGTGTCTTGCCGCAGGCGGCGGCCACCGCGTTCATCTCATCGATTCTTGCAAGGGTGATCTCCAACGGTTTTTCGCAGAGCACATGTTTTCCAGCCTTGAGCGCGGCCATGGCAGGCTCCAAATGCGCACCCGATGGGGTGGCGATCGTGACGATCTCCAGCTCAGGATCGGCAAGAAATTTCTCAAAATCGGAACAAGCCCGCGCCCCAAACTCCACCGCCAGCTTCTCCGCACTTTCCAAGCGTGGATTGAACACCGAGTGGAGTGATGACCCGTGCATGGCATGGATCGCCCGGGCATGAATGCGGCTGATACTTCCTGTTCCGATAATCCCGAATTTCATCAATACCCTGTCCCTAAGTTTCTGTGTTTAAAGCTTCAAGCGCCCCTTGTTTGCGCGCATGGCGGCCATAGACGGCTTCGAAAATCGGGCTCGCCATCAAGGTGGTGACGATGGCCATGATCACCAGCACGGCGAAGAGGCCGCCCTCGATGATGCCTTTTTGCAGGCCGATGTTGATGATGATCAGTTCCATCAGGCCGCGGGCGTTCATCAGGGCGCCCACCGCGAGGGAAGTTCGGTTGTCCTCACCGCTGAGCCTTGCCGCCGCCCAGCAGGCCGCACCTTTGCCCACCATGGAAGCGATGAGAACGGCCACCGCCACGAATACCATCGATGGCTCCATCATCACCTTGAGCTGGGTATTGAGGCCGGAAAAGGTGAAGAACATCGGCAACAGGAAAATCACGGTGAAGGGTTCGAGTTTTTTGATCAAATCCCTGGTGATCACACCTCGTGGCATGGCCACTCCAAGAATGAAACCGCCAAAGACGGTGTGAATTCCAATGATGTCGGTGAACCAGGCGCTGAGGCAAAACAAAGTGAGAACCACCGCCATCAGCGTGGGGCTCACCTTGCCTTCGCGCTCTGCATGGGTTCCTAGTTTAGCCAAGCCCATCTTGCCAAGAGTCAGCATGAAAACGGCGAACAAGGTGCCGCCGACGATGGCCACAATCGCCAGTTTCGGATCGCCGTTGAAGCTGGCCAGCACGATGGCAAGCACGCACCAAGCCGCCGCATCATCAATGGCACCCGCGGCGAGGGCCAGTGTCCCAAGCGCCGTCCCCGACAGCCCACGCTCGTAAATGATGCGTGCCAACATCGGAAAAGCGGTGATCGCGATGGCGGCACCAAGGAAGAGCGCGGCCTCATGCAAGCTGGCGGCTTTGGAAAACAATCCCGGCACCGTGAGCAGCCAAGGTGCGAGCGCTGCGCCTAACAGGAATGGCACCACCATGCCTGCGATCGAGACGCTGGCGGCACTCTTGGCCCGCTTGCGGAAAAGATCCGTGCTGAACTCCATTCCCACAAGAAACATGTAAAGGCCCACTCCCAACTGGGAGCCGATGAATAAAATTCCCCGTGTTTCCTGGGTGAAGAGTTTCGCGCTCGCCTCGGGGTAGAAATAGCCGAACAAGGATGGGCCTAATAAAACCCCGGCGATCATTTCACCCACCACCTGCGGCTGGCCGATTTTTTTCGCCAGCCAGCCCACCACCCGGCAGGCGACCAGGATTGCCGCCATTTGAAGGAAAAATTGAGCGGGCAAGTGCTGCATGCGCGCGCTTCTTAGCGCATCAACGAATTTTGGCAAACTCTGAGTCAGAACCCGGTTTACAAATTATCGATGCGGCCGCATCAAGGATTTGTTTCATGTAGGTAAATATTCAACGATGCTGAGATTGGGAGTTGAATTCGCAGCGAATTTCCTGCTTCCCAGTTCCGCGAGAGTCCGCATGCTTCGCACCGATGCGCCGCACGGAGATTGTCCAGACCCAGTTTCAATTGTTAGAGATCTGGAAGTCGGAATTGGCGACGGAATTCCGGGTGGCGGGCGCGCTGCATGCATCCTACCATCGCAAGCGATTCCTCACAGGATTGGCTTGGGATTTGATCGCCGCCGCGAGCTTGTTGCGCAAGGCGGGGCCGCCCCGCACGGTGCTGATGCTGGGGTTGGCAGGTGGCACGGCTTTCCGGGTGCTGCGCCATTTACTGCCGGATTGCCAATTGACGGCCATCGATATCGACGAGGAAATCGTCACTCTCGCCAAGGATCACATGGATCTGGATGAACTCGGGATCGAGGTTCACACCACCGATGCCTATCCGTGGTTGGCGGCAAACCAGCGTAAATTCGATGTGGTGTTCGATGATATTTACCTGGCTGGGAAAACCGATGTTTTCCGGCCTCAAGCGTGGGACGCGGGGCTGATGAAGCATTTGAAAAACGCCGTGGCACCGGGAGGCTTGCTCGCAGTGAATCTGGTGACGGGCGCTGGCCACCGCACGATGCAATCGCTGACTCGTAAAATACTCACCGAAAGCCATCCGGTTGTCCGCAGCTTGCGCACCGCAGAGGGCATGAACGAAGTGCTGGTGGCAGGGGATGCCGTGGCGACGGCTCGGCAACTTGCACCCTACGGCGATTTTTTCAAAGACTGGCGTGACCGGATGTATTGGGACCGGGTGGAAGTGCGCCGAATCTAACTGCCGATGGAAAATCCGGTTCGCACGCTCTATGAGAATCATGCCTACCCGGCGATGAGCCATCCGATCTCGGACCCGGCGCTCAGTGCAGTGGCCGCAAGCATCGGCGGGCTGAGGACGCCGCCTCCAGCGGGTGCTCGCATTTTGGAAATAGGCTGCTGTTCAGGGCACAATCTGATCCCACTCGCCATGCGCTGGCCGCAGAGTGAATGCGTGGGCATGGATTTCGATGAGAAATCGATCCGGGAGGCGAGAGCGCGCGCGGCTGGGGCAGGTGCTGCGAATGTGCAGTTCGAAGCGGCGGACTTGCGGGACTATCAGGCGGGCGGTGGCAAGTTTGACTACATCATCGCCCATGGGTTTTTCTCTTGGGTGCCAGATGAGGTGAAAGCTGCTTTGCTGATTTTCTGCCGGGAAAACTTGAGTCCATCCGGGATCGCGACGATCAGTTTCAATCTTGAATGCGGCTGGGCGGCCCGCTTCCCGGTGATCCAAAAAGCCCGCATGATCCAAGAGGTGGGGGGAGTGGCGGTGATTTCCGCTCTGGAGGTTCTGCGGGAAATGACGGCAGCGGATTCTCCCGAGATCGCGATCATTGATGACATGTTGGCAAAAGGTCCGGCGATCCTCGCGTTCGATGATTTTGGGCCGGTGAATGATGCGTGGTCCTTGGATCGCTTCGCCCAAGCGGCGGCGAACGCGGGCTTGAAGTGGCTGGGTGAAACCGATCCTGCGGAGAACATCCCGTCCAGCCTCAGCGATGAGGTGGTAGAGGCATTGGCGGAGCGCGGTCTTGGCCCTTTAGAATTGCAGATGGCTGCGGATTCCCTAGCAGGAAGAACGTTCCGCTCAGGGGTGCTTTGCCGGGCGGACGCACCGACGGAAGAGCGGATTTTTCTAAATCGGGTGCTCGATTTTTCGCTGCGGGCGGGAAAAAAACCAGGTGGGCCGATGAAAATCGCACTCTGGCAGGCCATTCAGAGGCATGGCCCCTGTGCGGTTTCAGCAGGACTTGTGGGATCCAGCTTACCAGAGATGGAAGTTCGGGAACTGGCAGGCATGATCTACGATGGAATTTCCAACGGCTGGATCCTGGCGCGTATCGAGCCGGTAATTTATGACTCCACCCCGCCTGACTTCCCGCGTCTAAACCCGTTCCGAGGCCTGTGCGCCAAGCAAAAACTGCCACTCGTGGATATCTGGCATAGGCCATGCCTGTTTCCTGAGGCTCACTATCAGATTCTCACAAAAATGGATGGCTCACGGTCTCGGGATGAGATCGCTACTTTTGCACGGGCACACTGCCCGGAACTCGCCTTTGATCCCTGGCTCCGTCATTTGGCTGAGCGAGGAATGTTCGCCTAAAAGCCTGTGCTCACTTGGTGGCGTAGATCTGCTGATTCGCATTTGGAGATGTGCAGCGCTCAGAAGGCTTCATCGTCATCGGATCAAGCGTGG
>JBBRIB010000295.1:0-4574 GCA_038221745.1 Verrucomicrobiales bacterium | reverse complement strand
TGTCTGCCAATAATCAAGGTGGAACATCGTTGAGAACTCGTTTAGCATCCGCTCGCCGATGGCCAAAAGCAATCCTTCAGAGTCCAAAAACCGCCGTCGTAACGAGACCCGCACCAGCCTTCCCGCACACGGCCACGGTGTTGTCTCCCTGCTGCTTTTCTGGCCCTTCCACCTCTTCAATCTGGTTACCCGCCTCCTCGGACAACCGCTGCGTTTTTTCGTCCGCCTGTTCGGCCACCCGATGGTCGCCGGCCTCTACGTGCTGGCTTTCTTTGCCATCATTTACGGATTCCGCGCGAAAAACTACGATCTCTCAAAGATCCACGCCATGCCCGAGCGCTCCATCATCAATGATCGCCAAGGTGAGGAAATCGGCCGCATCCACGGCGAGAAACGTTCCATCGTCCCGCTCGAACAAGTCTCCGAGGATTTCCGTAAAGCCATCCTCGCCCGCGAAGATGAGCGCTTTTACAATCACGGTGCCATCGATCTCATCGGCATCGCCCGCGCCACCTTGAAGAATCTATCAGGAAAAAAAGAGGGGGCCTCCACCATTACCCAACAGCTCGCCTCGGACATCTTTGAACTCAAGCGCGGCGAGAAACGCGGCGATACCCCACGCCAGCTCGACCGCAAGATGTTGGAAATCGCCATCGCCTTCCGCCTCGAAGCGATGTTGGACAAAGACGAGATCCTCGAGGCCTACATCAATCAAATCAACTGGGGCCGCCAGATCAAAGGGGTGGGCGAAGCTTCGCGCATCTACTTTGAAAAACACCCGTCGGAGCTCACCCTCTCCCAAGCTGCCCTGCTGGCTGGCATCGTCCGCGGCCCGGATTCCTTCAATCCCTTCCGCTCGATGGAAGCTGCCACCCGCGAGCGCAACACCACCCTTGCCCGCATGGTCACCGCCGGGGCGATCACCCAGGAGCGGGCGGATACCGCCAAGCTTGAGCCAATCCAGGTCCGCCCCGAGTGGCGCCGCGAAGCGCACGAATCCTACGCCATGGATGCCATCCGCCGCGACCTCGAATTCATCCTCGAAAAAGAAAACATCCAGCTCGGTGGCCTCAATATCATCACCACCATTGATCTGCGCCTCCAGAAAACAGGCGAGGCCGCTCTCGATAAAAAACTCCGCGAAGTAGAACGCCTGAATGGCTACCCCCACCAGACCCGCAGCGCTTGGAACGCGATCCCGGAAAACGACCGCAAGGAACCCCAATACATCCAAGGCGCGGCCGTCGTCGTCGAGAACCGCACCGGTGCCGTGCTCGCCATCGTCGGCGGGCGGGATGCCGATGAATCCCGCTTCAATCGCGCCACCCAAGGCAAGCGCCAGATCGGCTCCATTTTCAAACCCTTCATCTACCTCACCGCCTTCGATGCCGGCCTCCGCCCGAGCACCAACATCAGCGACGGCCCGATCCAGAGCGGCGAAATCAAAGGCGGCGGCTCTTGGCGCCCTCACAACTCGGATGGAAAATACGGTGGCATGCAGCCCGTTTCCTACGGCCTCATCCGTTCGCGCAACACCATGTCCGTCCGTGTGGGAAACTATGCCGGCATCGATAAGGTCGCAGATGTCGCCCGCATGTCTGGCTTCACCACTCCCATGCCTGAGAACCCCACCTCCTTCCTCGGCACCTGGGGGGCATCCCCGTACGAAGTCGCCACCGCCTACACTATTTTCCCCAACGATGGTGTCCGCTACCGCCCTTACCTCATCTCGGAAATCAAAGACCGCGATGGCAATATCCTCTACACCACCCCACCCCTTCCCTATCAAGCAGCCAAAAGCGGCTCGGCTTGGTCCGTCTCGCGCATTCTCAATGAAGTCACCACCCGTGGCACCGCCGCTTCCATCGTCCGTCTCGGTTTTGATAAACCCTGCGGCGGTAAAACGGGCACCACCAATGATTTCAAGGATGCCTGGTTCGCCGGCTACACCTCCACCCTCACGTGCGCCGTTTGGGTCGGCCTGGATACCCCGGAAAAAACCATCCAAGGCGGCTACGGCTCCACCCTCGCACTCCCCGTCTGGGTGGACATCATGAAAACCGCAGATCGCCTCAACTACAAAGCCGGTAAACTCAACAGCAAGGTGAACCTCGTGGACATGGAACTCTGCCGCCAGTCCGGCAAACGCACCACCGCAGGCTGCCGCGCCGCCGGCACCGCCTACACCGATACCGTCCCCGGAGACATCGCCCTCCCCGATAACGACCTCTGCCCCATCCACCCCGCCCGCGCCCTCGCCGTGGATGAATCCGAAGCACCACCTGCGCCCGGTCCCGCCCCACTCCGTGCTCAAGCCGTAGAGGAAGAAGCCGTCGATGAAGCACCGCCCCTGCGCGCCGTGCCCGTTGAGTGAAGCAGTCAATTTCAAACTAAGTATCCCATGAGTCTCCACTTCATCACCTGCATCGTTCTAATAGCGGTCCCTTTGATCGTTGGCATCGTGTTGCTCATCCTCGCTCTTCGCTTTAAGTTGCGTTTTGCTGGAACGGAAACAGGTATGGCATCGATCATTTTTCTACCGCTGGTTCTTTTTGGCCTGGTGATGTTTGGCCCATATATGTGGGCCTTGCATTTGGAGTCAAGGTGGCGACCAGCCAATCCTAAGACACTCGCGGAACTTGAGTCGATGCTCTCGCTATATACCAAAAAGGAGATTGTTCCCGAGCAGTCTGGACGAGGTCCGAACTATAAGCTTGAACCGGGCGAACAGATGATTCGCTACTCCATCCTCGGACAGCCGCTCGACGTTACCTTTACGCATGATCAACAAATTGTATCTATTCATACCTCGTATGAATAAACAATTCGAGTTTGCTATATGCCATGAGAAACCCTGCCAAATTGAATTCCAGATCCCGCCTTGCAGTAAATGAGCACAAACGCCAGGCCCGCAATCCACACCGTCACCATGCAGCAGCGACCACCGAAAAAATTCGTCCCCACCCCCTTTGAATACCATCAGGAAATCGAACTCCGGATCGACTCTCTAACAAACCTTGGCGCGGGTGTCGGGCGCATTGATGGCTGGGTGGTCTTCGTCCCATTTTCCCTACCCGGCGAGTGGGTGAAGGCCCGGGTCTTCCGCAATGATAAAAGTTTCTCTCAAGCCGATCTCGTCGAGGTGATCGAGCCATCGCCCGATCGCGTCACGGCAGGCTGCCCGCTCTTTGGCGACTGTGGCGGCTGCCAATACCAGCACCTTTCGTACGAAAAACAACTCGCCTGGAAGACCCGCCAAGTGGGTGAGCTCATGAAACACATGGCCGCCATCACGTTTCCCGTGAACGACTGCCTGTCCTCCGCGCAACTCTGGAATTACCGATCCAAGATCACCCCGCACTTTGAAAAAGGCAAAGACGGCGATCTCGGACCCATTGGATTCCTATCGTTTGGCCGCCGTTCCCAGCTCGTCGATGTCCCGCAATGCCCCATCGCCATGGACACCATCAATCGCGAGCTACCCGCCATCCGCGAGGGTCTGCGCGCCCGCGCCGCCAGCTTCAAGCGCGGCGCCACCGTGCTCCTGCGGGCCACCCAAGACCGCGTGGAAACCGATTTCAAAGCCGTGGCCACCGAGCAAGTGGGCGATCTCACATTCCAGTTCCTCGCTGGAGATTTCTTCCAGAACAACCCCTTCATCCTACCCGCCTTCACCGGCTACGTCGCCCGACAAGCGGCGGCAGGCGGTGCCCGCTTCCTCGTCGATGCCTACTGCGGTTCCGGCCTCTTTTCCCTCACCCTCGCTAAGCACTTCGAAAAAGTAGCGGGTGTGGAAGTCTCTGAAACCTCCTGCGAATGGGCGCGCAAAAACGCCAAGGCGAACCACATCACCAACGCCGATTTTCTAACAGCCTCCGCCGAAGCCATTTTCGCTCAAATCAATTTCCCTGCCGCGGAAACCGCCGTCGTCATCGACCCCCCGCGCAAAGGCTGCACCCCGGAGTTTCTTGAGCAGCTCATCCGCTTCGGTCCGCTGCGCGTGGTTTACGTCTCCTGCGATCCCGCCACCCAGGTGCGCGATCTCAAGCAGCTCAGCGAAGGCGGCTACCGGTTGGAAGATGTCCAGCCCTTCGATCTCTTCCCCCACACCCGCCACCTCGAGTGCGTGATGACACTGGTAAAGCTGTAGCCGCGCGTCCATGACCGCCGCTACCCCTGTAACGCCCTGAACCGCCCTGTAGCGGCGTGTCCATGACCGTCGCCGCCACTGAACCGCACTGTAGCGGCGTGTCTGTGACCGTCGCAGCCAATGCACCGCCAAAGACCTTCGCGCCCCTCAGCAGCTACGACACTCATAGAGGTGCCGCTACAATCCCCGCATTCGCCCAGCACTGTAGCGGCGTGTCTGTGACCGTCGCAGCCAATGCACCGCCGAAGACCTTCGCGCACCTCATCCGCTACGACACTCATAGAGATGCCGCTACAAGCATCTCAGTTTCAAACAGGAATGAGGAGCGTGGAATCCGGCCAGAGGGCGGAGAGTGCTTCGTCTAGAGTGGCGAGTTTACCGCCTTTGCGACGGGCGAGTTCCGCTAACCACGCGTCGGTGATTT
>JBBRIB010000294.1:0-4598 GCA_038221745.1 Verrucomicrobiales bacterium | reverse complement strand
AGATCCTCGGCCCCGTGCTCTGCGAAAAGTCCGCCAAAAAACCGCTGTCCCGCGAAAACTCGCTCGCCCAGGACGCCCTTGCATTCGCACGCTCCCTACTCGAGGCAGAGGTTGCCCGTCCGCTCCATCCCTATCCGGACTGGATCCGGCCTTGCCCGTCCGTGGAACCGCCGAAACCTGAACCTCACCACTATTTTCAACGCCCCAACGCGAAATCCACGCAAGCACTCGCTGAACTCTCCGCCTTCATGGCGGATCCTGCCGCGAAAACCCATGAGTTCCGATACGCCCAGGATGTCAGATTCACCCTCGAGGGCTTCATCCAGCAGCGTTTCCTCGATCTCGACCATGTCACGGTCAACAAGGGCAGCCCGCATCAGCTCGTCTGCACCAAGAACGACAAATCCCACCAATACGCGCTGGCTCTCCGCGAGAAGGATGAAACGCTGCTGGCCACACTCAACGGACTTTAATATTCCGCGTCCCCACATGCCAGTCGCCCCATCCATCCTGAAAGCTATCAAAGCAGTCCGCAAAGAGATGATCTCTCCCGATCCGAAGGACAGGCACCAGCTAGGACTGTATGGAGCGCTTCGCAAATTGTTCCAGAAATCGGACGAAATCGCGGCAAATCTGGAGTCCATCGAAGCCCTGCTCGACCTCGCGCCTGAGATCGAGGCTTTCCGCGGCAAAGGATCGCAGACGGCGGCCAATGAGTTTGCGCGTTCCATCAGCTATCTCACTTACCCGGTGAAAGAGCGGCTGCCTCGATCCGAAAGCACGCCCGATCTGTTTATGCAAGAAGCCGAAGTCCCAGCGTCCGCGAAGGACGTGATCGATTGCCTCGACAGACTCGCCGCCCACGCCTTTTCCCGCACCCAAGGGCCGCCAGTCCGCTCGATCCACGCCGGGGAACTGAGAGCCTTTTCCTGGAATACTCTCAAACGTACCTCCGAAGTCCTCCACCGCCCGGAACACCTAGCCCACGCCCACAAGGTCGCGGCCGACAAGCGGGACTCCATCGAGGAGCGAACCGCCGCCGAAGAATACCTGTCTGATTTCTGGGATGATGACGAAGAAGAATGACCGCCATGGGCAAACCGAAGAAGAAGCTCACCTCCGCCCAACGCGCTGCCAAAAAGCAGCGCAAAAAGGATTTTATGACCGTCTTCATGAACGGAAAACAAGTCCGCATCCGCCGCGAACCCACCATTGACGGAATGGATGTGGAGGACTTCATCCGTGAAAACGCTGATCCCATCTGGCTGCACCAGAATGGATACCATGAGATCTTGCACGAGCGGGATATGGAGGAAGAAAGAGAAGCTGCCGCCTCCGACCTCTTGAATCTTTCGCCGGATTAAACCAGTGACCGAGCGAGTGGAGCTGTAAATCAAGGTTCCGAGGTGTTAGGTTCGGACGCTCGTTCATTCACAGTGGTGCCAAAGATGATAGATGATGATCTCTGACGCCGGGCCTTTGTTGTGAAGCCAATCGAAGGGTCTCTTGTGGCGGCTGATGTGAACGGCCTCGGCGGAGGCCGTGGCTGCCGCGAAGAGGTTTACTGGTGGTGCCGGGAGATCAATGGTATTGAGCGATGCCATGCGTTCGGAGTCCTCCATCGACGGAATGAGATGGCCAGTGATGCTGCGGCCATTTCGGGCGAAGGCGAGCATCATGCCCTCTTGCATAGCCCAAGCATAATCGCCACGAACGAAGCGGATGAGGCCATCATCGCAATACTTGCTACCCGCCGCATGTTTGGCATCCACGGGCTTGCATTCGACAAACAGGGCATCGAATTCGGGTATCACCTGCCGTGGCTCGTATTCATCGTGGCGGAGTTTGAAACAGAGATCCGGCGTTTTTGTGAGGATGGAGCCATTGTAGTTGGACCACTGACCCTGCCGGACGACGGGTTCATAATTGCGCCTGTTGAAGCCAGTAACACTGCCTGACTCTCGAAGATCGTTCTCAATGACGCTGCGCAGTGCGGCGGTGACTTCATCCTCGGTCGCGTCAGCGAGATTGAAATTCTGTTCCCTCAGAAACTCCAATGCCCGGGACAGCACGCGCCGGATGAGAAGAATCACCGGTAGCCCGAGCCGGGGATGTGGCAAATGATACCGCTCCGGCGGCACTCCGAGGGTGAAAAACCCGTCTGTGCGGGCACGGTTCATTCGGTTTCCGGGAGGCCAAACGCGCCAAGATGTTTTCGGATGATGTGCTGGGCGCAGAGTCGGGCACGCGTCACGGTCCACCAACGGCGTTGGTTGAGCAGTCCGAGCAGCAGCCCGCGTTTGCCCGGAGCGTGAACGATGATACGACTGACGCCGCGCTGATTGGCTACCTTCATCGCCTCGCGCATCAGACTGGGATTGAAGGGCACTTCCTCGGATTTTTTCGAAATGGTGAGGAAAAACCACGGTTCACGCCAAGTGTCAGGCTGCTTACCCGGCTCCAGCACTTCGGCATGTTCACCGCAGACATCGAAATAGGGTTCCAACTCCTCGCGAAGAGTCCGCAGGAAATCCGCGCGGGTATCGGTTATCGTTCTATCCAATGCAGCCCTACCCGCCTTTCGATAGGACGCGGCGGAAAAGAGCGTGTCCTTGGCCACTTGCACGGCATCGTCATCGAGGCCGTAAAGGTGGAAGATGAACGAATCGATCTCATCCCATGGCTTCTTGGCGTCGTGCTCAAGACGGTGAGCAAGTTTGCGGATTTTCGATTTTGTTTTAGAGGGAAGATTCTCGAGATCCGGGCAGGGCAGGAAGTCGAAATCCTGTTTGGTGAAAATCATGTGGTCCGCTCCCTGCGAGACACTCACCATCAGAGCAAAGTATCTGAATAGCGTGCTGTGCGCCAAAAGGTAAATAAGCGAGGCCAGAGTTGGAGCCTCGGGATGTCCGTGGCAGGAATAGCCGTAGTAGCTTTGGGAGAACGCAAGGGCAGTGGAAGCAAGATAGGCTTTTGGAGAATGCAGTGAATCACCTGGAGCCTTTGGTATAATGACCAATGGCGGTTGGTATAAGTGTTCAGTTTTCGGCCAATATGCAGTGCGCCGACCATACCGTTCAAAGTAGTTGATCAGCGATGTGTAGTCGATTGAGAAATCACCTGGAGATGGACGGAAATCCAGCAATCTACTGAGATAGTCAGCAGGTTTCTGTTTGTTATTAAGGGTTTTGTCATACCCTTTCCCAGTTCGATCACCTGTAGTATCCCAGGCCAACCAAACATCATCAAGGGTCGTAAGCGAAGAATCCATGATTGACTCCATCACCTCGATATCCAGCCAAGTGCCTAGCGAAAGCGTCTTGAGAATCCAAGGCTGCTGCTCCACGCGGGCGATGCTAATTGACTGCGCGGCTTCGTAATCAATTCTAAATCGGCCGCGCTCGTTGGGTCGTTGCTCATACAATGGCGTGGCGTAGTGGAAGCGGTGATCTTCTTCGGGCACCGCATTTCGTCCGAACCAGACGCAGGCAGGAATGTCCACACCTTCCCAGACAGCGGTTTTACGCAGATCGGCACAATTTAGCAGACCGGTAACTTCCACGCTTCGCAGCACCGAGCGCCATGCCTCGAAGCCTACTCCGCTCGTGCGGCCAAACAGTCTGGCCGGCATCGCCAGCGCGATGACACCGGCTTCGTTTGTTTCAGTCTTTTGCTTCGCCCACTCTGTTGCCCGCCAGAGGAAGGGTAGATCGGGATTCTTGTCCGGGTTTTGATACTTCTTTGCGAGATCGGGAAAACCACGGCTGGTGAGAACGCGGCGGCCGATTTCCGTGAAGGCCTTGTTCAGCTCATCGGTTTTGGATTTTCCGACGGCATTTTCCTCTCCTTCCTCGCGGGGCTTTTCACGAAGGCGGGTCCATGGAGGATTACCGATGACAATGTCGAAACGGCCATTGAAATCAGGCGAAACATCCGGGCCGAGACTACCGAGTGAAAACGCCGTTCCTTTGGCCGCGTCATTGTCCTCGCCACCAAAGCGGTGCAGCACCTCGCCACGGAGATTGCGTGGGAATTTGAGGGCGCGGGGCGGGCGAGGGGTTCCGTTGACCTCAATGGCGGTGATGTAGAGCGCGAGTGCAGCGAGACGCAGGGCAGGTTCGCTGACATCGAATCCGCACAATTGTTTGTAGAGGATCTCCTGGATGGCCTTGGTGCTAGGCCGCTCTTCATCGTGCTGCCAGCGCTCACGGATTAGGCGGCGAAAAGTCAGCACGAGGAAAATTCCGGCACCACACGATGGATCCAGGACATGGGCTGCCGCCGGATTTTTCAATGCGGCGAACGACTCTTCCACCATCAGCTCGGCGATGGTTCGCGGAGTGTAGTGGACACTGGTATCGCGGGCGATGCGCGAATCCGCACGATGGCTGAAGCTTTCGTAAACTTGACTCAGCACACCCACCGGGATGTGGGCGAAATCCAGATCGCCCCAATCCAGTTCGCCTTGGATGGCTCCACCAGACGCGCGCCAACCTTTGAGAATGGCTTCCAGATTAACGAAAATGCGTTTGCCGACGAGGTGTTGGGTTCTCAGATAAAAACGCTGGTATGCAGCTTCCCTGGCAGGGCGGTTTTCC
>JBBRIB010000293.1:0-4617 GCA_038221745.1 Verrucomicrobiales bacterium | reverse complement strand
CGCCGATTTATTTTTCCACTTCTTTACGCTTGGCCATTGAGGTATCGCCCGGGGTGGGTTAGATGAATGTTCCTTGAGCAGCGCCTCATTCCACTCCATTTTGGGCCTCGTTGACAGAGCTTTTATTTGAAATTGCTTGAGCTTTCTTTGCCGGTCCGGGAGCATGCCGGATCTTGCGAAATCACTTATTTACCATTCTCGCGCTGTTGTTTCTGCTGCTTGCGATCGGCAGCGCCTTGGTGGATTTAAAGATCGCCTTGTTTTTGATCATGGGAGTGCTGGCTGCGGGAATCGGGTTGCTCGCCTATCGGCTGTTCAAAATCAGATAAATTTGCGCCTGCTTAGATTCTCCGTGCGCTGCGATCAGGTTCCTGCTTGTTTCCGGGCGTGCCTTACTTGGAAATCCGCAAACTCCAGACTCATTTCAGCCAACGCACGGGATCGATTTTCTTCCCGGGCAAGCAAGTGATTCGCGCCGTGGATGGGGTGGATCTGGTGCTGGAGAAGGGCGAGATTCTCGGCCTGGTGGGTGAGTCGGGTTGCGGGAAATCCACCCTCTCGCGGACGATCATGCAGCTCGTGAGATCCACCTCCGGCTCCATCGTGTTAGATGGCGAGGATTTATCCAAACTGAGCGGTGCCGAAGTCCGCAAGCGCCGGCTGGATTTCCAAATGGTGTTTCAAGATCCTTACGCCTCGCTCAATCCGCGGATGACGATTTTCTCCACTCTTGCCGAGGCGATCCGCCAGCGCCACCCGAAGCTCAGGGGAGATGCACTCATCGAGCGAGTGAAGACGCTGATGGCCACCGTGGGCTTGGATGCCACGGTCATGCGCAAATACCCGCACGAGTTCTCCGGCGGCCAGCGCCAGCGCATCGCCATCGCCCGCGCCCTTGCCCCGGAACCGAAACTCATCATCGCCGATGAACCGGTCTCCGCGCTGGATGTCTCCATCCAATCCCAGATCCTCAACCTGATCAAATCCCTGCAAAAAGACCTCGGACTAACCATGATTTTCATCTCGCATGACCTTGGGGTTGTCCATTACGTCGCAGACCGCATCGCCGTCATGTATCAAGGGAAAATCGTCGAATCCGGGGAGGCGGGGAAGGTTTTCCATCATCCGGAAGCGGAATACACCAAACGCCTGTTAGCCTCTATCCCGAAGCTGGTGAAATCCTAGCGGCTTACGGGACCTACAGCAAAGCCCTGTGGCGGCGTGTCTGTGACCGTCGATGCCGATGAACCGCACTGTAGCGGCGTGTCTGTGACCGTCGATGCCAATGAACCGCCGAAGAGCTTCGCGCCTCTCAGCAGCTACGACACTCATAGAGATGCCGCTACAAGCATCTCAAAGGCACCGCCCTGTAGCGGCGTGTCTGTGACCGTCGCAGCCAATGATCCGCCAAAGAGCTGCGCGCACCTCATCCGCTACGACACTCATAGAGGTGCCGCTACAAGCATTTCATTGGCATAGTTAATCAAAAAAAATCTATTCTGCATCCTTCGGCAAGCCGCTTGCGATGGCTTGCCACTGTT
The DNA here is from genome assembly GCA_038221745.1 of Verrucomicrobiales bacterium. Taxonomy (GTDB): domain Bacteria; phylum Verrucomicrobiota; class Verrucomicrobiia; order Verrucomicrobiales; family Akkermansiaceae; genus Luteolibacter. Next base: position 3,076 of record JBBRIB010000293.1, on the reverse strand, counting down.
CTTTGAAGCCAGGGCTGGTCTGCGACAGACTTGCGGCGGCAGCGAGTGCTCTCTCGCGATTTCCGGCAAGCCAATCAAAAGCGATGGCGCATTGGTGGCGACGCAGGCGCTCTTGCTCGTTGGCTGGCTTTTTGACCAACGCCCGGTGGAGGGAGATCAAAGAATCCGCCGTGAAGTCGCTCCACGCACGGGGCGATTCTTTGCCTCGCGCATCGGTGGCGAGAAGCGTGCCCAGGGCATCGAGTGAAATCTTTTTGACGGGTTCACCTGAATTCAAGGTGAGATCGAGTGTGACAGCGGAGCTGGATAGATCTTTTTCAAGATCGGTTAGGAAAGTTTCGGAAAACTCGACGAGGGCGAGCAGGGAGCTGCGTGATGCTCCTTCCGGGTCGGCCGGAAGAATCTTGAGATAGGCCATCGCATCGGCGAAGCGGCAGTTCCTGGCATAGTCCGCGAGACTGGCGAGCACGGTGGCAAGCTCGGGCTGGGTGGATTCTTGGGAGGGTGGAACAGGTGCTTGTTCTTGCGGTGTATCTAACATTTTAGCATGACGGGTGAGATCGAGCTGGAGGGCACGGATATTGTAGCGGGCACGACCCTTTGTTTTCAGCTCCTTGATCGCGAGATCCAGCGCGGCAATTGCCTCGGTGCATGATTTCGAATCCGTCGGAAATGGATCATGGTCATGTTTTGTTAGAATTTGATGATCAGCTAGATAATCACCTGCGATTTTTTGATAATTGGCGAGCCATGCATCTTCCGCGCCGGGTTTTGCGGAGGCAACAGCCTTGAAACAAGGAGCTGCGGCGGCGATCATGCCTTGCTCCCAATTTTTCAAACCGCCGATCATCCAACTCATGATCCGGGAGCTGCCTGCGGGCTGGGTATCGGCATCGCCGGCGGGTATGGGAGTGCGTTTTGAAAGATCGCGGAGAACGGTGAGAAGGTCTTCTTTGATTGGGGAAAAGGCGGGAGGCGTGGACTCGGCATGCTTGAGGCTGGCTTGGGCGAGTTTGCGCGCATCGGTGGAATTTCCATTGAGGAAAGAGGCGGTGATCGCCTCGATGCCGGCCCAGCTGCGTGTCGGCTCCTGGACGGCTGGGTTTTCGCTCAGTTCGGTGAAGAGCTTTGCGGCGGTTTCAAAATTCTCGGCTGCGACGGCCTCGCGGGCTTCGCGGTAGGCTTTGGCGATGTCTGCCGCGGTGCGATCTTCAGGAATCAAGGGAACGGCCTGCACCACTGGAGGAGGGTCCTGGGTCAGTCTGATTTTTTCCTTTTTCAACACCGAGATGCCGACTGCGACAAGAGCGAGAATGAAAAGGCCGAGAACCGAGTAGAGGACAAGGGCTTTTTGTTTGCTCTTGGCCCGCCTGCGCGAGGTTTCACGGGAGACTTGCCCGGCGCTGGGAGCACCCGTTTTCAAGCGTGCCAACGAGGCTTCCAACATCGCGATCAACCCATCGTAGGAACTGAAGCGATCCGCAGGTTGATAGGCCATGGCCTTATCGATGATGCCGCAGGTCTCGGCGGAGAGTGAGGGCTCTGCGAGACCCAGAGGAACCACATTTTTTTTAGCCTCCCGCAAGAGGTCCGTGGCCATCGTTTCCTCGCCACAAGAAGGCTTGCCAGCAAGGGCATGATAAAGAGTGGCGCCAAAGGCATAGATGTCCGAGCGGAAATCTTCGGGGCTGCCTTCGATGGTTTCAGGTGGCACATAATAGGGCGTGGCCCACAGCTCGGTGGCTTGCGCTTTGCCGCCTTGAGTGACGAGCGCGAGGCCGAAGTCCACCAGCTTGGCATGGCCTTCGGCATCGAGGAGGATGTTACCGGGTTTCACATCGCGGTGGATGAGGCCGGCGGCATGGGCGGCTTTAAGGCCTTGGGCGACCTCGATCGCGAGAGGCAGCATTTCCGCTTCAGGGATTTTGCCGCGCTCGCGGATTTGGTGCTCGAAGTGGCCACCTGGCACGAGTTCCATGGCGATGAAAAATCGGCCGAAGGCTTTTCCGGTTTTTAAAACCCGCACCACATGAGGATGACTGAACGAAGCGGTGATGCGGGCCTCCTCTTCGAAGGCGGAAATTCGGCGCTCGTCTGCGGAATACTCCTCGCTCAGGATTTTCAAGGCCACCTCGCGATTCAAAGTGGAATCATGCGCCGCGAAAACCATGCTCATTCCACCCACGGCATGGCGGCGCACCAGCGTGTAAGGGCCAAAGTCCCGTTTCACCCGGGTATGCTCGCCACAATGCGGGCAACAAACGTTGGAAAACGGGGGCAATGCCGTCACATCCATGGGATTCCTGCATGAATCACAATTGGCGATGTTATCTGAACGCTCCGGCATGGGGAAAAACTAACCATCCGCTTACGCCCCTGCAAACTTGAAACTTGCGCCTTATTTTCTACCGGAGAGAATCGGGATGTGGAAATTCAAGTCGAAGACAGCGCGGGAGATCGGATTGACGCATTTCTTGCTGCCCGTCTCGCCGAGCTTTCACGCTCGCGCATCCAGACGCTCATCCGCGAGCAGTTCATCCAGATCAATGGTCACCCGGCCAAACCCCGCGCTGCCGTGAAGCTGGGCGATGTCATCACGATCGTTCTGCCCGAGGCCGTGCCACTCGATGCCGCGCCGCAGGACATCAGGTTGGAAATTCTGTTTGAAGATGATGATCTCGTCGTCCTGAACAAAGCACATGGCATGGTCGTCCACCCGGCGCCGGGAAATCCAGATGGCACCCTCGTCAATGCGCTCCTTCACCACTGCCATGGAAAGCTTTCCGGCATCGGTGGGGTCGAGCGCCCTGGCATCGTCCACCGCTTGGACAAGGATACCTCCGGCTGCCTTGTCGTGGCGAAATCCGATGGCGCCCACCAGTCCCTGGTCACCCAGTTCTCCGAGCGCAGCACCATGGAGAAGCTCTACCTCGCCGTCACCCAAGGCATCCCCAAGCCGACAAAAGACAGCATTTTCACCCACATCGGGCGCCATCCGGTGAACCGCCAGAAAATGGCTGTCATCACTCCGCCCGCTGGAAAAACCGCGATCACCGATTACGAAGTTCTCGCGATG
>JBBRIB010000292.1:0-4635 GCA_038221745.1 Verrucomicrobiales bacterium | reverse complement strand
AACGCTTTGGCCCAAAAAGGGAGCCGATCCCTTCCCCGCACCACGGTCTTTTCATTTGATTGATTTTCCGTTGGGCTGGTTGTTCTCAAGCTGGAAGAGCCCACCGCCGCCGTTTTCAACCACCAGCGTGATGCTTTGCGGTTCGCAGTTGAGGGCATCGCCCGTGACCGCAGCACCGTGCGGCTGGGTGGTCGCATGGAGTCGGCGGGCACAGGTCAGTTCGCCCTCTTTCTTGGTTTCCTCGGTCACGGGAGCCAGCTTGGCGATGGCGATGGCGGCGGGCAGACCGCTCTCGTGCTCGCTCAAGCAGAGAGTGAGCACGATGTTACGCACGTATTTGCCGTCAATGGCCAGTCCGCGCGGGAGGGTGCAGTGAGGGGCGGAGATCCAGCCGTTGAGTGCGGCAGCAAAGCCGTGGGGATCCATTTTACAAAGCAGGTTGTAGAGCGCGGTGTAGCTCGGGGCAGGGCGGAAGGTGCCGGCAAGGTTGGACGGCCAGCCGAGCGTGGCTCGCTGTTTGGGGGTGAGCAACTGGCCGTAGCGCTGGATGGAGGCGAGGGATTTGCGCCCGGCCAGCAGTGCCATCGCCACTAACAGGAGGAGCGAGGAGCAAGGAAACTTCCGGTTGCCCGCCCGCGGATCGGGCACCTCGTGCAGGACGTCGCGGAGGCTTTCAAGCTGCTTGACGCGCAACGGCAGAGCGCGCTCGGGGCTGTTGAGGTTGAGGCCCGCAATGTATTGCGGCGGTATTTCGATGCCGCACAGCATGGGTCCCGCGTTGCGGGCAGGGAGTTGACGGCTAGGGCCAGTGCGCGGGAGGCAAATCGCCTAGTTTGTTTAGCCCAAAGTGCTTTTCCCTACAGCCACATGCAATCAACCCTCACAAATAAAATCACCGTGGTGGTGATTCATGGGACAAGAGCTCCACGCTTGACAATGGCCTCATATGCGCCTGCACCACAGGAGTGTGGTGCCTCCCTATCCGTCACAAGTGCAAGCGCATTTTCCGGCTTGGCCATGTAGATTCCTGAAATGCAGAGACCGGATCAGGATGGATGAAATCAGGATTTCGAGCGTGAGGATCTTTCCGCATCTTCGAAAGGAGCACAAAGGTGGCAGTGTTCGTGAAGTTTGGCACGGAGCAGGAGTTTGTGGGGGAGCAGGTTTCATCCAGAATTTCCCAGACAAACGGCACGGGTCTTTGGATTAAAAACCGGGGATTTTTTGATCGCATAAAAGATTCGTTTGGAGCATCGTTCGCGGCGTGAGAGAGCAAGCAGAGTTCATGCAGCGCGCCATCGCCTTGGCAAGACAGGGGATGAACTCCGGGGCTGGAGGGCCGTTTGGCGCGGTGATCGTCAAAGACGGAGTGATCGTAGGGGAAGGCTGGAACCGGGTGATCGCCACCCATGATCCGACGGCCCATGGCGAGGTGACGGCCATCCGGGATGCTTGTGAAAGGCTGGGTACCTTTTCTCTCGCGGATTGTGAAATTTATACCACCGGCCAGCCTTGCCCGATGTGCCTTGGCGCGATCCATTGGGCGAGGATCGCACGCATTTACTATGGCTTCGGGATCGAGGATGCGGCGGCCACCGGCTTTGATGATACCGAGTTTTTCCGGCAGATGAATCTGCCACCGGAGGAACGCCGGATTCCATCTCAAGAGCTATGCCGGGATGAGGCGCTGGACTTGGCAGCGGAGTATCTGCGCTTGCCCAGGCGGCAGCATTATTGAATGCATGAACCGAGATCTTTCGCAATTTCCCGCCGCTGCGAAAGGCATGGCCATCCTGGTGCCGATGGCGATGGCGGTGGGTTCCACCTCGGCGTTTTTTCTGTGGGCCTTGGATGGGGTGACGCGCGTGCGCTTTGGAAATCCGTGGCTGCTTTATCTCCTGCCGGTGGCCGGATTACTGGTGGGCTTGCTCTATCAGGGTTATGGAAAAAATGCGGCTGGAGGAAGCAATTTACTTATCGATGAGATTCACCAACCCGGCGCGGGCGTTCCAAGGCGGCTGGCACCCTTGGTGTTGTTCGGCACGTTGCTGACGCATCTTTGCGGCGGCTCTGCCGGGCGTGAAGGCACGGCGTTGCAGATGGGTGGCGGGATCGCCGCAAGTTTCGCGCGCTTGTTTAAAATGGATGCACCAGGAGTCCGCCTGTTACTGATGGCCGGAGTGGCCGCGGGATTTGGCTCCGTGTTCGGCACACCCATCGCGGGGGCGGTGTTTGCGTTGGAGGTCCTGGTGATCGGGAGAATTCAGTATGATGCGCTGATCCCCTGCTTCATCGCGGCAGTGGTGGCGGACTGGACTTGTGATGCGTGGGGCATCCAACATACCCATTACACGGTAGCAGGGGCCGGACTCCACCTGGAGCCATGGCTGTTGGGAAAAGTGATTTTCGCCAGTATCCTCTTCGGGCTGGTGGGCCGTCTTTTCACCTCCTGCTCGCATGGCTTGAGCGGCCAGTTCCAGCGCTGGATCCCCCGCCCGGAATGGCGGCCGGTGGCGGGTGGGGTGATGATCATCGGCCTGGTCATTTTCGCAGGCAGCGATTATCTGGGACTCGGAGTGTTAGGAAACGGTGCGAATGCGGTCACCTTGCCAGCAATGTTTCATTCGGCGGACATTCCGGCATCGGCATGGATTTGGAAGTTTATTTTCACGGTGGTGACCTTGAGCGCGGGCTTTAAAGGCGGTGAGGTCACGCCCTTGTTTTTCATAGGCGCAGCCCTTGGAAATGCTCTTGCCCAGATGCTGGGGGCACCCTTGGATTTGTTTGCGGCCATCGGATTTGTCGCCCTTTTCGCGGGTGCCTCGAACACACCCATCGCCTCCACGCTGCTTGGGATGGAGCTCTTCGGTGCCAGTACCGGAGTTTATCTAGCAGCCGCCTGCCTGGTGGCCTATCGCTTCAGCGGGCATTCCGGCATCTACTCGGCACAACGGCTGGTGGTCCCCAAGTCTCGCCCATTTCCCTCTGACATGTGACTTGCGCCTTGCGTCTCCTCCTGATCGGTAGCATCATTCAACCATGAACCGCCTTCTTCTTCGCGCCGTGCTTTACCAAGAGGACGGGCTATGGGTGGCCCACGCTTTGGAAATGGACTTGCTTGGCACGGGAGGAACCGAAACGGCGGCTCTTCGAGAATTACGCTCAAACGCGGAAGCTCAACTGTCATTCGCCAAGCAGGAAAACTTGAATCCATTCCGTCCAGCACCGCAGTCAATCCAGGATCTTTGGAACGAAAACAATCTCGCCGCACTCGGAATGGCAGTGGAGGGATCCAAGGCTAAAAGCCGTTCCACAAGGATACTTGAATGGAGTGATGCCCAAGTTTTACGCATAAAGGGAAACCATTTTCAATGCGCTTGAATGGCAAAACCGATCAAGATCCGGGACTTTCTCCGTTGCTTGGCGGAGCTTGACCCCGCGATTGAGGTTTTCAAAGACAGGGGCAAAGGAAGTCACTTGATGCTTTTCAAAGAAACCGCCAACGGAAAGATTTCTTACCCAATCCCAACCAGTAGGGGCGAGGTGGCGGGACCTTACCAAAAAGTGGTGATCCGTCTCTTTGAATTACCCGAAAATGCTTTCAGAAAGGGTCGTTGAATTGAGTATTCACTCCTTTTCGCTGTGCCACGAATCATTGGAAACGGGACAATTCAGTTCAACGGCTGGTGGTCCCCAAGTCTCGCCCATTTCCCTCTGACATGTGACTTGCGCCTTGCGTCCCCGTCCGTTATTCCCTTCCCCGTCAGTGCAGTTTCAAAGCCCCCGTAGTTCAATGGATAGAACAAGGGTTTCCTAAACTCTAGATTCAAGTTCGATTCTTGACGGGGGCATTTCTGAAACAGGCTGAAAACCCTTTATTGACCTGTGGGTGGTGGCTTGTGCTTCAACGCTTGGTCTTTGGTCAGCCTATGCGCTGCCATGAGGTCGATGATTTCAGCGACGTTCTCCAGTTCGATCTCATCGCGAATCGTGCGGGGCATGAGAATGGCGCACAATGCCGCATAGTTTTTCGGGAGTTCGAAAAACTTGCGGGAGTGGTGTTTTTTGCGGTGTGTTTCACAGTGATTTTTGCCAGCGGTTCTTGCTGTAATCAGCGCGGGTGAGGGTTTCCAGGATGAGGACTTTTCCGGTGTCGAAGTGAATGGCGGTGATGAGGCGGTGATGATACACCTCACTCAGCTTTTGAGTGTTTGAGCCAGCCACAGGATCATCTTTTTCCGATAGGCTCCGTTGTTGCCGGAGAGGGCGGTGCCGTGGCGGCCGGTTTCAGGCTCGAAGAGTGTTTTGGGTTGTTTGGCGGCATCATACAATTGCTTGCCTTGGGCAAATGGAACGACCTCATCCTGCTTGCCGTGGACGACCAACAGCGGGATGGGAGGGAGCTTTTTCACGAAATCCTTGGGCGCGAGTTCATCGGTCACCAGGCTGGCACCGAGTTGGCCCGCCCCGAGGCGGGCCATCGATTGATAGGAAGCAAACGCGCCATCGATGATGACGGCGCCGAGGCCGTGCACCGGAGACTCGGCAAGTGCGGTGATGGATTGCGCACCTCCCAAACTATGGCCGTAGGAAACGACGCGCTTGGGATCGATGTCCTTCCGCGCCATCACATGG
>JBBRIB010000291.1:0-4660 GCA_038221745.1 Verrucomicrobiales bacterium | reverse complement strand
ATAGTCACTGCGAGGAGTAGAATGTGGCGGGAAGGGGACTTCAGCGCCTTTGGAAAACAGTTGAGTGGTTGCAGCGGGCCGATTTGTAACAGGAATTTCGATCAGGCGGTCTCTTCCCCAAGGTTTTCCTTTTGTTTCTGAGAACGGCGTGTTATGAGATTGCCAACCATGGCGATCTTAACCGACCGAAAATCCCACCGCGAATATGATGTTATTGTTGTCGGCTCGGGTGCGGGTGGCGGCATGATGGCGATGTTGCTTAGCCTGCACGGGGTGAAGGTCCTCATGCTTGAGGCCGGCAGAAATTACGATCCGGGCCGTGAGACCCCGATGTTCAACACACCAGACATGGCTCCGCTCCGTGGCGCGAGTACGGAGGATAAGCCGTTTGGCTACTTTGATGCCACCGTGGATGGCGGTTGGCAAGTGCCCGGCGAGCCTTATGCCAGCAAACAAGGAAGCAGTCAGGAGTTCAACTGGTGGCGCTCCCGGATGTTGGGCGGGAGGACCAATCACTGGGGAAGAATCTCCCTTCGCTTCGGACCCTATGATTTCCGGGGGAAATCCCGTGATGGTCTCGGCCACGATTGGCCGATTTCCTACGACGATCTTGCGCCCTACTACGATAAAACAGAAATGATGATCGGTGTTTACGGGTCCAATGAAGGACTGGAAAACACACCGAATTCTCCCGAAGGTATTCTTCAAACGCCCCCCAAACCCCGCGCGGGCGAGATGCTCACCAAGAAACATTGCAAAACTCTCGGCATTCCTGTCATTCCGATCCACCGCGCCGTCCTCAGTGAGCGCATGGATGGCCCCAAACTCGCGGCGAAACTCTTTCCGGACAACCCTCTCGCCCGCAAGCTCGTCGGGGAGGACATGACGGCCCGCGCCGCCTGTTTCTGGGCCACCGCATGCAGCCGCGGATGCTCCATTCGCGCGAATTTCCAGAGCACCACGGTTCTTTTGCCACCAGCGCTCGCCAGCGGAAATCTGGACATTATCACGGATGCGATGGTCCGCGAGGTTCTCCTCGATGCCTCCGGCAAGGCCACCGGCATTCATTATGTGGACAAGGTTTCACGCATGGATTCCATCGCCAAGGCCAAGGTTGTCATTCTCAGCGCGAGCACCTGTGAGACTGCTCGCATCCTCCTCAATTCAAAAAGCACGCAATTCCCGAACGGCCTTGCAAACCGCAGTGGCCAGGTCGGTAAAAACCTAACGGATTCTCTCGGTTCCAAACTCTCCGCCCACATCCCTGCCATGGAAAGCATGCCAGCCTATAATGAAGACGGCGCCGGGGGAGATCATGTTTACACCCCGTGGTGGAACTATCAGATCCAGGAAAAACTCGGCTTCCCCCGCGGCTACCACATCGAGATCGGCGGCGGTCGCAGCATGCCTGACATGGGTTCCCTCAATATTCTCGATCAAACGTCTCCCTCCACCTATGGAAAAAAACTCAAGCAAGACGCCACCCGCTACTATGGCGCCCATATGAGTTTTTCCGGGCGCGGTGAAATGATCCCAAACAAAAACTGCTACTGTGAAATCGATCCTGACCGCATCGATCAATGGGGCATCCCTATCCTTCGATTTCACTGGCAATGGTCCGACTACGAGATCAATCAGGCCACCCACATGCAAAACACCTTTGCCGAGATCATCCGCTCCATGGGCGGCAAGGCAGAACCACTGCCCGGCCTGCAATCTCTTTACAGGCCCGGTGAAATCATTCACGAGGCCGGCGCCGCCCTCATGGGTTCCGATGCCAAGACCTCGGTGGTCAATTCCTACGGCCAGACCTGGGATGTGAAAAATCTTTTTCTGATGGATGCCTCCATTCTACCTTCCAATCCGGATAAAAACCTCACTCTCACGGTCATGGCTCTCGCTTGGCGCTCTTCTGAATACATTCTTGCCGAGATGAAAAGCGGTAACATCTAACTCCTCATCGTCACCATCATGCAAGAATCGAACCTCTCCCGCCGCAGCGTCTTCAAGCTCATCGCCGCCGCTAGTGCGGCCGCAGCCATCGCGCCGCACCATGCAGCCGCCCAACCGCCCGCACCAGATTCCAATCCTGCCCGCAACCTTCTGACCGACCCGGATTTCAATGAGCCCGTCAGCCCCTGGAGCAGACCCCTGATCGCTTCAGAACTCGCCACCTTGACAGCCCTTGTCGATCTCATCCTGCCTGCCGATGAGCAATCGCCTGCTGCCTCTGCCATCGGTGTTCCGGACTTCCTCAACGAATGGATCGGTGCACCTTACGAAAAGAATATTGAAGATTGTGCCGCCCTCCGCGGGGGCATCGCTTGGATCAATGCCCATTGCGGGGAACTCCATGGCCAGCCTTTCGCCAATCTGCCAGAAGCACGCCAGATTGCGGTTCTCGATAGCATTTGTGATTCCACCAAGACCCGCCCCGAACTCAGCCACGGCACATGTTTCTTCAAGAAACTCCGCATGCTCAGTCTCGGCGGCTACTACACCCATCCGAGCACGTGGAAAAGCCTCGGCTACGTCGGGAACATTCCCATCGTTGGAGCCTATCCCGGCGTGCCGGATGAGATCATCAAATTGCTGGGTCTGGAAGCTTGAGCGAGTCCGTCAGTATTTCACCCCGCAGCCATAAGGTTTGTTTTTGGCGTTTTCCACTGGCTTGCCGGCGAGCACGGCTTCCAAAGCGTCGGCGAAGAACGGTTCTGCGGTTGCGACATCGGCCTTGTCGGTGCCGGGTTTGGAATCGATGGCACCATCGTAGGCGAGAGTTCCATCTTTCTGGATGATGAACATGTGGGGAGTCACCTTGGCACCGTAAGCTTTGCCGATGGTTCCCGAGTGGTCCAACAAAACTTGAGCAGATTTGATGCCCTCGGTTTTAATGCACTCCGTCATCTTCGCGGGATCGCAGTAGCCCTGTTTTCCTTCTGCGGAGGAGCTGATCGTGATCCATGTCACTCCCTTCCCGGCGGCGCTGGTCTGGAGTTTTTGCATGTTCCCGCTGTCATAATGTTTCTGGACAAACGGGCAACTCAGATTGATCCACTCAAGGACGACGACTTTACCCGCGAAGTCTGATAGTGAAACGGTTTCGCCTTTCACGTTTTTGCCCGAAAATGCAGGGGCGGCTTTTCCAATCTCAGCGGCGTTTGCGGCGACGAGTGCGATGGCTCCAGTCAGGGTAGCGATGATAATGTTTTTCATATTTTTATAATTTAACCGTGGAATACATGAATCACCCACATCACCAACAAGATCAATCCCCCTGGTGGTGGAAATTTCATTTTATTTTCCAATTGACCCGCATTGGCGCTTGACCACTTTTCCCGACCAAGACCAATGCCAGTTCTTTGACAGGATCCGCCGCATGGTCGCTTTTAGGCAAAGTTGTCTGCCATAGCTGCTGCCCTGCGCTGAAGACCCATTCATATTTTGCCGTCCCGGCGATCACTTGCGGTGTTGCGGGAAAGACTTCGTAGTCTTGAGGCTGGAAATCCGCCGCCTCCTTTACTTTTAAAGCCAGCCGTAATTCTTCCGGTCCTTCGGAAACGGTCAGTATTATATCTTTTACATTATCCAACGGAATCTTCATGAGGTTTTCAGCAATCATTCCAGCAGAACTACTAGGAGTGGAAGGCCCGCTTGTTAGGTCAAGTGTGATATCCGCATTTCCGGGGAGACAAGTATCTTCGTTGCAAACAAGCCATGAGACCTTTGCCTTCAGCTCCACCGGCCGATTGGCTCCTGCGGGAGGATGGAGGAGCACCGGAAAAACGACCGTGCCCCTGTAGCCATAACTCGTCAACCCTCCCGCTGCGAAACGGCTGGGCGATGGAAACTTCAGCTCACCCGCCTTCCACCCGGGTGGAAGTTCCCACAAGACTTTGATCGGCATCCCCGCGTCGCCTGGATTTTCCCAGTAGGTGTGCCAACCGTCTTCGAGGCGCATCGAGATCGCCGCTTGTAAGGGCCGCCCAGCTTGATAGGTGGAGGATACCGCCTGCAATTGCACCTTCGCCTTCCCCGCCTCGGGGGCGGCAATGCAGTCGCCAGCATGCATGGCACCCAAGGCACCAACGAGAGTAAGGGCGAATTTCATAGGAAGCGGTTATCAGTTTCCTGAAGAGTGGGAAAGGTGAAACCGCCCGATTTTCTCCACCCGCTCCGGGAGAACCCCCTGATGGGCCGAATGACGTTGCGCTTGCAAGTGGTGGACTGCGTGCGAAGGTTCAGGTCTGCCACTCGCGAAACACAGAACCGTCCAAATCCACAATGCCATGAGCGATTGCTGCAAACCCGCCCCGCCCAAGAAAGAAGAGGAAAAAGCTTGCTGCCATGGATCTCAAGCCGGGGAGGTAAAGCCCTCCTTAAACGCCAAATTCTTTTGCCCCATGTGCCCCGGCGTGGAATCCGAAAAACCCGGAGATTGCCCGAAGTGCGGGATGGCGCTTGAGCGGAATCCCACTTGGAAAGCCGCTGCCGTTACGATTTACACCTGCCCGATGCATCCTGAAATCGAGCAGGATCACCCCGGCGATTGCCCGAAGTGCGGCATGGCGCTCGAACCCAAGACCGTGCAACCCACGGACGAAAGGGGGAAGATCACGAATTGATTTCCCTCACCCGCAAGCTCTGGCTCAGCACGGCT
>JBBRIB010000290.1:0-4671 GCA_038221745.1 Verrucomicrobiales bacterium | reverse complement strand
CGCCATAAACTCAGAAGACAAGGTGCCAAAGCCCTCGCCTCCGCCCGTCATCACCTTCGCCACCTTTACCGACCAGAGATTGATAAATGCCGCGAATCCCCAGAAAAACCCCACCCCCAAGGCCGCCCGGCGCATCGGCCTGTCAGCCCATAATTCAGACAAATGCGTGAAGTGGCTGAAAATAAGTTTGCCCGTGAATTTCACCGAACCCTTCGCCGGCACCCGTGGCACCAACAGCGCCAGCGCCAAGGCCGGCACCGAAAATAAAGCGAGAATCCACAGCGGTTGGTAGGCAGCCGCCCATGCCGCTTCAGGTCCGCCGCCGTGGCCGGAAAACCGATGATCGAAGATCCAGCCCGCCACGATTTGCCCGGCCAGGATCCCTAACATTGAGGTCATTTGCTGAATCCCCGAGGCAAATCCTAGATGCTTGGAACCTACCAACTCTTTGTTGCTGCCGATCTTCGCCGGGCTGTAAAATGCCGATTGCACCGCCAACGCGAAGAATCCCGCCATCGCCACCGGTAAATTGCGAAACCACACCGCTCCACAAATCCACGCAAGAATCACCACTTGGGCGATTGCCGCCCCCAGCATCACACTGCGTTTTGAAAATCGATCACTCAGCCACCCAGCCAGGGGCGCGAACAACACAAAGGGCAGCGCGATCATCAGCCCCGCCCAAGACTCCGCCGCAAAGCCCACCGCCGCTCCCAGCGGGATCAACGTGAATTGGGCCATCTTGTCATTGAAGGCATTCTGCGTCTGCTGGACGATCATGCTCCAGAACCCCACCCATTGGCGGCGGGTGGGTTCGTTTTCCGGCTCTTCAAAGGTCATCTGCGCGGCAAATTAGGGATTTGGATAGCTTCCCGCAAGGACTACGCTTCGCAGACAAAAAATTAAGCGCCGCTCCCCCCCCCGGAAGAACGGCGCCATTTGTTCCTGGGCAGCCGGTAAACGGCACTCGGGAAAATTGTCGGATGTCATTTCTGACATGAAAGAAAGTCGCTCAGATTCGCGGGACAAACAAGGGGCCAATTGCTTTAATTTTCGTAGTGAATTCACCCTACAAGACCGTCTCCTTCAATCCACTAGGCCGTTGCGCATCGCGTAGCGGGTCAGCTCCACGTTCGAGGTGAGGCCCATCTTTTCGGCGATGCGCGCGCGGTAGGTGGCCACGGTCTTCTCACTCAGGGCCAGGGCAGCGCCGATCTCTTTGATGGTCTGGCCCATGGAGATCAGTTTGAGGACTTCCAACTCGCGGTTGGATAAATTTTCATGGGATTCTGCGGCCGCCTCGCCAGCCACCGCACCCGCAAGCTGCTCGGCCACCGCCTGACTCACAAACCGCCCACCCTCCAGGATCTTTTGCACCGCCGTCACCAGTATTTCCGAACCGCTCGATTTGGAGACGAATCCGGATGCCCCCAGCTTGAGCGCACGCAAGGCATAGTCCCTTTCCGAGTGCCCACTGATCACCAGAATTGGCAAGCCCGGCTTCTGCCGCTTGATGTCCTGAATCATTTCCAGACCACTGCGCCCGGGCAGGCCGATATCGGCCATAACCAGGCCCCATTCCTCATCAAGCGCGGCACGTAATCCCGATTTGGCATCTTCCGCCTGGCCGATTTCCACGCCCTTGAATTTTTCTTTGAGCAAGGTGGCCATGCCACGCCTGATCAACTCATGATCATCGACAATTAATATTCTCACAGGAAATTGGATTGGTGGGGAGGCTTGGCGCTTCCGGGGGGAGAACATCAAGTCGCGAGAACCTATGCCACTCATTTGCGTTTTTGAAAACTTAAAATAAGATTTTTCGAAAGAGTTGGGGAAATCCGCATTCATCAGGGGTTTGACTCTTTCCCGGCCGTGGCATCATCTTGTTCGTGATGCCGAATTCACAACGACTCGCGCCTCTCCAGCAACTCATGCTGCGGGATTCGCTCGATAGCGGCAAATCCGGTGTCCACGTTGAACAGTTGGAAATCGTCTTCAATCAAGCCATTCCCACCACCCGGATGGCCGCCGCATGGGCCACGCTGGTTGATCGCACGGAGGTTCTGCGCCTGGCCTTTCATCTGCCAAACGACGCACCTTACAGATGGCGTATGGTAGAACAAAGCAGCTCTCTTTTCCGCCCCTCGGCGCCACCGGCATCCTTCGTAAATTGGCTCGAATATGATCGAGATTCTCCACTTTTGTTTCCCAACACCCCACCATGGCGGGCTGTTTATTGGGAGTCCCGGCAACGTTTTATTTGGACCTTTCATCATGCGCTGTTAGATGGACGCTCGATCGCCGGGACCGTCAGGCGCTTCCTCGCGATCTTGTTGGAAAACCACGTTCCCCCCGGGTGTGAAGTCACCCGTTGGACTCCGCCCGATGCGGCCATGCTTTTGCGGGCGAAGAGTTACTTCCAGAAATCATTGCACCTTTCTTCTCCTTCTGCTCCTCATTCCCTTCCCCTACCCTGCATCCTCCACCCCAAGGTGGTGGCAATCCTTGATCAAAATTTGGCGCAGGAGCTAGCAACTTTCTCTCGGCAGCTTGAGGTCTCCATCGCCACGCTCTTGCTATGGGCATGGGCCCAGGCCGTCGCCCGCGTGGCTGGGATGGAATTTGCCTTTCTCGAACAAGTCCGCTGTGGCTCACCTCAAAATGACCGCCTCGGATTCTCAATGAATACCCTTCCTCTGATCATTCCGCGCCGCACCCATGGGGATGTGCAAAAAGAAATTCAAGCGTTGCGCAATCATCTCCTTTTCCTCCGTGAAATCGAAGCGCTCGCGCCCGGCGATTTTCCTTTGAAGGTGCAACAACTCGCCCTCTCGCCGTGGGCCAGCGTCGTCATGATTGAGAACTCCACCTTGGAAAATCTCGCCGATGCCTATCCGGCCGTCCGCTCGATCATGCTCCACGAAGCGCCCGGAGCGAGCCTCACCGCCAGCGCTTTCCTAAGCCCGGATCTCCGCCTCGAAGTGGAAGGCCCGGCCAACCAGGAACTCCTCGACAACTGGATGCAGGTCTTGAGCCAGCTGAAGCGGCAATGAATGGCATAGGCTGTTGTTGGGGTTTGCAAAGGGTTGAAAAGTTCCTGAAATCTGATCTATTCCCACAGATGTTCGTTCGCGCTGTTTTGCTTACCCTGCTTTTCCCACTCGCTGCAAATGGCGTGGGCTTCCGCATCGCCACGTTTAATATTGGTGCCCACCTTGTGATTCCCCCCGGTGGCGGGAGCGTCTATTTTGATTATGGCATTGGTGCTCCCGGCCAGTTGGACCATGACAAGGTGCGTGCCGTCCTCCTGCGCATCAATGCGGATGTGGTGGCGTTGCAGGAAATACACACAGCAGATGTGAATTCGGGAAATCTCAATACCCTAGCCGCCAGCCTTGGCTACACCCATCTCTACGCGGCTCCCACCACCAATGCCTTCGATACCAGCCTGCGGGTGGTCTTCCTCTCGAAGTTTCCATTTCTAACAACCGCTGCGATCGGCTCACCCGCAGGCTCCAGGGAAATCACCCGGCTCTTCCCGACCGTGAGGGTGGATGTGCCTGGGACTTCCAATGACCCGCTGCTGATTTCCGCCCATCTCAAATCAGGTACCGCCACCTCGGACCGCTTCCGGCGGGCGGTGGAGATGAAACGGCTGACTGACCATCTCACCGCCCAAGGAATCACGGCAAGTGATAACTTCATCGTCCTCGGCGATTTCAACCCATCCTCTACCAACACCACCTTCAATTCCCAGCCCTCCGGGTTACCCGGCTCCTTTGTCCTGGGTCCGGGCATCACCTACCCGGTGAAATATTCCACGAACATGCTGGCCTACTTTTCAAATCCGCTCCCGGTCAAGCTCGATCCCCGCCATCTGAATAATTCTCCCAGCACCTTCAATACCACCAACACCACCGGCCCTATACTCGATATGTTTCTTGTCTCGCCCGCCATCGCCAGCCGCACTTACACCACGGAAATCTATAACTCCACGCTCGATATATCCAACAATGTCGGACTGCCGAAGTTTGGATCACCTCCCGCAGCGGATACCAGCTCAGTGGCCTCGGATCACTATGCGGTTTTTGCCAACCTTGAACTGGATCAAGCTTACCCGAATCTGGCGGCGGGTGTTTCCGCCTTGAGCGTGGCGGAAGGTTCAGCAAGCGGCACCGTGAACTTCGATGTCAGCCTACCCGCCCCGCAGCCTACCGATGTGACTCTCACCCTGACTTCGGATGATCCGGCCGCCGCCGCGCTTGCGGTGGGTAATTTCATCATTCCCGCAGGCACCACCACCATCTCACTGCCCATTACCACGCCGCGAAACTTCATCACCGATGGCACCCGCTCGGTGGTCTTCACCGCATCGGCCACAAACTTTACTCCGGCCACGGCGGTGCTTCAGATCATCGATGCGGACCCACCCTATACATTTACCACCGTGGGCCAAACGATCACGGAAACCTTCACGGGTTTCTCCGGGGCGCGGAATCCCGCACCTTGGGCGACGGCAGGTGAACCGTGGCGTGCCAGTGACAATGGATCCGCAACGAAATTCGGATTTCGTTCCTACGGCACGGCGGGCGATGGCTCGCTGGGCTTCCTCGCAGGGAATGGCTCCGGCACGGCGTTGACCGGATTTGTAAACGCTTCTTCCAAAAT
>JBBRIB010000289.1:0-4680 GCA_038221745.1 Verrucomicrobiales bacterium | reverse complement strand
GTGTCATCGGCGAGGATGTCAGAATCGGCAGGGATTGCCGGATTTTTGCCAATGTTTCCATCCGCGAACGCTGTTTGATAGGCGATCGGGTGATCCTCCAGCCCGGTGCTGTCATCGGCGCCGATGGCTACGGCTATGAATTCTCGGGAGGCCGCCATGTGAAGATCGATCAAGTCGGCATTGTGGAAATCGGCGACGATGTCGAAATCGGTGCGAACACCACCATTGATCGTGCCCGCTTCGGCAAAACCCTCATCGGCGAAGGCACGAAAATTGATAACCTCGTGCAAATCGGCCACAACGTGGTGGTCGGCAAACACTGCTTGATCATTTCACTAACGGGGATCGCAGGCAGCGCCCACATCGGAAACCACGTCACCATGGGCGGCCAATGCGGCATCGCAGGCCACGTCAGGATCGGTGATAAAGCCATTCTCGCCGCGCGCACGGGGGTGAGCAACAGCATCGTTGGTGATCAAGTTTACTCAGGCCGCCCGGCCATCCCCATTCGCGACGACATGAAGATGCAAGCACTCGTCCGCCGCCTGCCCAAACTCGTCGCCCGCATCAAAGCGCTGGAGGACAAGTGAGAAGAAGTCTCGTAAAATCATCATTGGTGTCCAAGATTGGAGTCATGAGCGAGCGTAGATCTTGGCGAGACGGATAGGAGCGTGAACCCAGGAGAGCTGGGAGTCCAAATGATTTTTCAATCAGCGGATAAGCTTCACGGTGCGCTGGCCACCAGAATCGGACCGAGAAGGTATTCTCCCCGGATCACGCCTTCGGGATGCGGTTTGACGGATTCGATCATCCCATGGTTTTTCGCCTCCACCAGGTATTGCAGACTATCGTCGCATTGAGGAACGGGTTCATGCAAATTCTGCTGCCAGTTCATCTTCTGACAACCCGGCGACCGGAATTCCAAGTTTCCCGGCTTCGAGGAGAAATGCGACCCGGGACAAACCGCACATTTCCGCAGCTTGGCCGGAACTCAATTCGCCGAGTTCGAAGAACTTCATCGCCAGCAGGAGACGGCTGCGCTATTGCAGGGCCGCCAGATCTTTGGGGTGAAGCAGAAGTGAATTGGGAAGAGGTATCCCAAACTTCATGTTTTCCAGATTGCGTCGAGAATGACAGTTGCTAAGCTATCCGGGTATGAATGCAAAATCACTCAAGCAGTTAAGCAACCTTTGTTTTTTCCTCGGATTCGCCTCGATCTTGGGATCGATCGCAATTTGGTTCCTCACGGGGGGAACCACCGCAGATTCTCAGGCGCACGCCGAAAGATTCGGGATTTTTGTCGGGCTCTGGGCACCCACCTTCCTGATCCTCTCGAACCGCTTCGACCGCTATGCGGACCGTACATCCTGAACCGGAGACTCCGATTCAATCCGCTTGAAAGATACTTCGATCCACCCGCTTCCGAATCAGGAGCTCGCCCGCAAAGTATTGTCACGGCTTCGTCCCTACCGCCGGCGGCTCATCGCTTCGCTTTGCCTCCTGATCTTTTCCGTTCCCCTCACGAATTTTCATCCCCTCGTTTGGGGTTATGTGGCGGATGGTCTTGTTGGTAAAACCCTCACTCCCGCCATTCTCGGGATGTGGCTCGCGATCATGTTTGGCACCTACGTCATCGGTGCGGGCGCGAACGCGGTGCACTCCTATCTGATGGAGAAAACGGGGCAGGCTGTCGTCCGCGACCTTCGCTGCGAGCTCTTCGCGAAGTTTGAGGCACAGTCGCTCGCCTACCACCGCGACACCAGCACCGGCGAACTTGTCACCCGGATCACAAGCGATGTGGATGCCATGGAGCAATCCGTTCTGCAGGGTCTTACAAGCCTGCTTGAGGAAATCGTCACCTTCATCGCAGTGGCAGGGATCGTCCTATGGATCAGTCCGCTGGTCGGCGCGGCATCGATCCTGCCACTGGCCTTCGCCTTTATTTTCATCCGCAGATACAACCTCCGCGTAAAAAGCATCTACGAAGGTGTCCGCAAAAAACTCGGGCAAATCGGATCGTTCGTACAGGACAGGCTGGCGGGCGTGCAGGTGACGCAGTCCTACGCGCGGGAGGCCGTTGAAAAGGAGACCTTCGACGCTCGTGCCGCGCTCTATTACGAGGCCAGCGTGGGGGCGAGCCGCTTGCGCAACACGTATTTTCCCATCGTCTCCATTTTCGGCTTCATCAACAACCTCATCATGCTCGGACTCGGGGCATGGCTCATCATGCGGGGCAGCGATCTCTTCACCCTCGGCGCGCTCCTCGCCTACCGGGGCTTCTGGTGGCGCTTGCAAAGCCCCATCCGCACGATCGCCCAAACCAGCGATATCATGCAGCGGGCGAGGGCGGCGGCGCTGCGGGTCATCGAGCTGATCGATGAGCCCATCGCGGTGACGGAGATGCAGGAAGCCTTGCCTTGGAAAGAGCCGAAAGGCCGCATTGAGTTCCGCGGGGTGAAGTTCCATTACGTGCCAGCGAAGCCCGTCCTGCGCGGAGTCAGCTTCACCGTCGGCGCGGGCGAATTTGTAGCGGTCGCGGGCAGCAGCGGATCCGGGAAAAGCACACTGCTCAACCTCGTGCCACGCTTTTACGACGTCACCGATGGCAGCATCACCGTGGATTCTCTCGATGTGCGCAGTCTCCGTTTTGCGGATCTGCGCGGCAGCATCGGTTATGTGGGGCAGGAAAACTATCTCTTCGATGGCATCGTGAGGGATAATCTGAGCTACGGCAGACCCGGCGCTACGGCGGAGGAAATCGAAGCCGCGGCCCGCTCCGCGAATGCCCACGATTTCATCCTCGACCTGCCGCAAGGCTACGAGACAAGGGTCGGACAAAATGGCGTGAAACTCTCCGGCGGCCAGCGCCAGCGTCTCAGCCTCGCCCGCGCTTTTCTGACCGGACCCAAGATCCTCCTGCTCGACGAGCCGACCGCAAGCGTGGAACCCGAGAGCGAGGCGCTGATCCACGAATCCATCCTCAAGCGCACGCGGGAAGGTGCGGGAACCACGATTCTCGTGACCCACCGCATCGACCTGCTGCGCCAGGCACCGAGAATCCTTTTTCTCGAGGAGGGCGAGCTGACCGGCGACGGCACCCACGAGCAGCTCGTCGCAGGATGCCCCGGCTACGCGGAGGCGTATCACCGCTGGGAGATCGAGGCGGACAGTCAAACCCGGGTTAGGTAACACCGGGTTGACCACCCACAATTGCCCTGTCCTTGCGTTATACAAAAAGGTGAGCCGCTGGGGTTGCCATTTTTTGCAAATTCCGGGCGGATTAGTTGAGATGATGCCTGTGACTTCGAACGGGGCTGTGCGAAAAACGCGCTGCTATTCGTTCGCGGCGTGCGGAATTTTCCGGAGCAAGCTGGAGGAGGCCCAGAAGCGAGCGTGGGATTGCAGGCGGTCAGGCAGCGGCCGGATGGCGAAGATGAGATGATCCTGAAATTTCAGGTCCGAGGCATGGAGCGATGATGAAGGCGCAGCCCGTTTCATTTTCATGCGCGACCGCAAGCTGAAGCTCACCCCGCGTCTCGGCATCTTAGGCGCGGTGGAATATGAACCCTTGGAAAGTCGGGTTTCACCCCATGGCGGACCAGTATCGACCGGGATAATTTTCAGTTTCCAACCTACCAACACACCAATGAATACCACCACCACAACAGCGACAGCCATTATCAACGACCTCATCGAAATCTGCAAAGATGGACAGGAGGGATTCCAGGACGCTTCCGAAAATGTCAAACATTCCGACCTCAAAACCTTGTTCTCGGGCTACTCGCTCCAGCGCTCCAAGTTTGCAGGCGAATTGCAGCAATTGGTCATCGGTCTCGGCGAGGAACCTGAGAAAAGTAGCAGCGTTGCCAGCGCAATGCATCGCGGATGGATCGATTTGAAAGCTGCCCTCACCCAAGGCGGCGACCACGCCATCCTTGCCGAGTGCGAGCGTGGCGAGGACTATGCGGTGAGCGCTTACCGTGATGCTTTGGCCGGGGAACTGCCAGCCAATATCCGAGGCACGGTTTCCGCACAAAGCGCTGCCGTGCAGGCGGCTCATGACGATATCCGCAACCGCCGCGACGCGAGCGCATAACAAGTTCCAAGCGTTGCTCGGCTTCTTAATAGTTTTCACTCATCCCGCACGCTTCGACACCGAGGCGGTTTTCCACCATGGAACGTTCAGAAGGTGGTGCCGATGGCGAAATGGAACGAGCCGCTTGGTTCACCGGGGTCTTGGGTAAGGTTATGGCCGTACTCAAGGCGCACCGGCCCGATGGGCAGATCAAACCTCAGCCCCAGGCCTGCCGCCACTTCGAGGCCACCCTGCTGCAACCCGGTATAATCCCCGCTGACCGCCCCGGAATCGACGAAGGCGACCGCGCGCAGGGAACCGGTGATGCTCCGGCTCAGTTCCGTGTTTATCGCCCAACTGAAATCCCCACCATAGGGATCTCCTTTGAACGATGGCCCGAGTTCCCGTTCCGGGAAACTCCGCACACTTCGCGGCCCGCCGTTGAAGAAACGGAGATCGATGGGCAACCGGGTGCTCTCTCCGGCCGGGAACACCCAGTTGGCGAAACCACCGAAATCGAGCTGCCAGGAATCGCTGAGCGGGAAATAGATGCCGCCGTCGATCCCAGCGTGGGCGTAGGGGTTCGTATCTTCCCCGGCGGCGTA
>JBBRIB010000288.1:0-4785 GCA_038221745.1 Verrucomicrobiales bacterium | reverse complement strand
GCTTGGGAGATGAGGCGGTCAAGGGTGGGATCGTTGAAACGCTGCCACCAGCGGGATAGATCACGGGAGGGGGAGGCGACGGGAAAATCCGCTGCATTTTTCCAAGAGGCCGGAAGGGAGGTGGGGGTGCGAACGAAGGAGGAAGGGCCTGCACAGGAGGCCACGGCGAGGATGGCCAGAAGACAAGCGACGAATGAACAGGCGGAATTCATCAAGGACGGGTGATCATGGCTTGGAAAAGGCGCTGAACTCTCGGGCCGGTAGGGGAAGGTCGGCGGGGGTGATTAGAAATCAAGGTAGATTTCGGTGCGGCGGTTCGCCCGGCGGCCATCGGGGCTGTCTGCGCCGGTCTCGGTGACGTTTGGGCGGCGGGGCTGGCTGGCGCCTTTCGCGACGAGGACGATCTGGGCTGAGGGGACGCCTGCGTTGACGAGGAAATCTCGCACAACCTCGGCGCGGCGGCCTGAGAGGCTGTTGTTATAGGCCTCGGTGCCGAGGGCATCGGCGTGGCCGCTGAGAGTGATTTTTTTCCCGGGATCTGATTTGAGAATGAGGCTGACAATTTCCAACTGACGGCGGGTGCGGGGGTTCATCTCATCCTCATCGAACTCAAAGTAGAGGGCGAGAGTGTCTCCGCCGGCAGGATTTTTCACAAAGGGCGAGTAGTAGAGATCACCGCCGGCGACGCGGCGGGCGTAGTCTGCGAGGAGCTGATCGAGGTTGATTTCCGAGACGATCCAGTTGGCCGACGGGGCGGGTGGCTGGCTCATGGTGATGGCAAACTGGGCGCTTTGCGAGCCGTCCGCGGTCCCGACGTAGGCGAGGTAGCCGTGGGTGTCAGGGCGTTGGAACATGGCGCGGAGGGGCTTGGATTTGCGGAGGCAGTATCCGCCTTCTTCAAAGAGGATGCAGAGGCCGGCGATTTTGGCATCGGAGACTTTTTTGGGATCGACGAAGTCTTTGGCGAACTCGAAGTCCTGCTTGAGAACCGCCTGGAGGAAGGCATCGGCCACGCCGAGTGAATCTGCGATGATGGCCCTGGGGACGGGCTCGCCAGGAGAGGGTGGCAGGGTGATTTTTTCGACTGACCACTTGCCGAGGTTGTTTCGCAGATCGAGCAAGATGCGGTCGCGGCCGGGTTCCTGCCCGGCAAGTTCAAGTGCCCAGCGGGTGCGGGCGTTGAGCTCGAGTTCGCCGACTTCGCGAATGCCATTGGGCTGGCGGAGCTTGAGGGGCAAAGAGGTGAGAGTCTGAAGGCGGGCAAGGGTGCCGGAGTCCATGGCATCTTTGCCGATGAGGCGGCTGACCTTGGCGATGTCCCCGGCCTCCAGTGCTGTGGCGATTTGCGAGACGAGTTCCGCGGGATCTGCCGTGGAGTAGCCGATGCCAAGGTCCTTGAGAGTGGTGGCGGGATCCTCGGGCTTGCGGTCTTCTGTTAGATTTCCAATATCGGGAGGGTTAACTACGGCAGGCGCAGTAGTTCCGGTGGGGGGTCTGGTGGCCCGTTCACGTAATTTCAGCCCGAGCATGACAATGGCGGCCGATGCGATAATTGCCGCAAGACAGAAGAAAAAGTGAGGAAGCCTGAACCGATGCATGAAGGATTTCTTGAACGTGGATGGAGTGCTTTAAATTTCACTTTTCTCGGATCATTCCTCGCGAGGGAGTGCGGGCAGATTGACGCGGAGGGTTTTCCCATCGCGAAACACTTGCAGCGTGGTGTCTTGGACGGCGGCAGAGGCGGCGAGGTTGAGGAAAAACTCGGTGGCGCTGGAGATGCGTGAGTTGTTTACCGCGAGGATGAGATCGCCGATTTGCATTAAATCCCCTGCCAGTGCGTTTTCCCCGAGAGCGGTGACGACGACGCCGCGGAAACCCCGCATGCGCTCCGGGACGGATAGATCGCGGACCTGGATGCCGAGCGCTTGAAGGATGGATTCCGGGTCACGGGTGCGCCCTTGCTGGGTCTGTTTTGGCGCGGCTTGGGGCTTTGATGCTGGGGTCTCACTCTCTGCAATGGTGGCTTGGAGTTCGAGTTTCTCGCCCTTGCGCCAGACATCCAAGACGAGAACCGCACCGACTTTTGATTTCTGGACCTGGGCAAACAACTGGGACGAAGTCAGAATCGGCTGACCGTTGACAGAGCGGACGACATCCCATGGCTTGAGCCCTGCGGCTTGCGCGGGTGAGCCGGGGGAAACGCCTAATACCGCGGCGCCTTCCTTCTCTTCGTAGCCCAGCGCTCCGCGGACGGTGGGATCGAGATCGCGCATTTGCACACCGAGGAATCCGCGCACCGGGCGGCCACGCTCGAGGATTTGGAACAGGGCTTCTTTGACATCGTTTGATGGAATGGAGAATCCCACGCCTTGGAAGCCGGGGTTCTCCTTGTCCGGTGAAAAAATCGCGACATTGATGCCGATGAACTCACCCCGGATATTGACCAATGGCCCGCCGGAGTTTCCGGGATTGATGGCGGCATCCGTCTGAAACAAGTCCCGCTGATTGTCTGATAGAGAGCGCTCCTTGGCGGAAACAATGCCTTGGGTCACGGTTTCCCCGAGGCCGAAAGGATTTCCCACGGCGAAGACGAGTTGGCCCACTTGCACTTGTGAGGAGTCCCCCATCTTGAGTGGGGTGAAAGTTTCATCTGAAGCGATTTTCAGAACAGCGATGTCCAACAACGTGTCTTCGCCGATGAGGTCCGCACGGTAGTTTTTCCCGCCGTGGAGGGTGATCTGGATCTGCTGCTGGCCCGCGATGACGTGGTGATTGGTGATCACGTGGCCTTCGCGGGTGACGATGACGCCGGAGCCCTGGCCTTGGGTGGGGTAGTTCCGCACGCGGGTCCTGCCCCAGACATCGAGCAGCCTTTCGGTGCGCACGCCAGCGGTATCGATGCTGACCACGGAAGGCACCACCGCTTCGGTGAGGCGGGCATATTCGCCGTTGAGTCTGGAGAGCAGTTCCACATCGCCGAGATCGAGCGGAGCCTTTTCAGGCAGGGTGAAGGATTCCGGGCGGAACTCTTCGGTTTTCTTTTGGAAAAATGAGAACACCCCGCCAAAATCTACTCCGGAGCGCCAGGTCCGTAGTCCGGAAACCAATAAAAATGCAGTGACAAAAACAGCAATCAATGCAAATAAACGTGGGAAGGCGCGATTCTTCATGAACAAAAGGTTGGTGCGCGAACCATGTGCCACGGCAAGGCCAATTCCAAGCGCAGAAAATCTTGTCTCAACTGCCATCAGAAAAAGCCCACGCCCTACACCCTTTCAAAAGCCCCTCATCCATCGCTCCATCGCCTTATGAAACTTCCGCTCGCTTGCTTTACCCTCCTGCTCAGCCTTGGCAATCTTTTCGCCGCGCCGCTCACCCAGGCTGACCGCGAAGCACTGTTGGACGATCTCGAAAAAATGCGCGAAGCCGCCGACACCCGCGTGGATGAGCGCTATCGCACGGCTCTCATTGCCTTCCGCAGTGCGATGAGCAGCAGCGAAAAAGCGTTTGAGCTTTATCTTAACTGCGTGGAAAAAGTCGATTTTGAAGAGCAACAAAAATCCCATCAGGAGTTTCGCGAATGGAAACGAAAAGAAGAGGGGCGGCTCGCCCGTCCAGCCTTCCGCGCCGCCCTCCGTTACCAATTGAGTTGGTTGGTCCTCACTCTCCAAGCGAGCTCGAAAAAACCTGATGGTCCGAAGCTCCTCGCCGCTGCCGCCAGCTCCTTGACCTCTCTTTTTGCCGATGCCAAGGAACTGGCGACGGAACAAAAGACCCTCGAAGAGGAGGTGACCGCCACCGTTTTTGCCAGAGCCTACAAGGTCGAGCATGCAAAAGCCGAAAAATGGCCGCTTTCCCCCGTTGCCATCGACAAGATTTTCAACGACATCCTCCTCCCCCCGTTGCGCAATCCCGAGCGCTTGCCAGCGCTCAAAGAAGCATGGCTGCGGCGCATCCAACTCGAGACCCTCAAGCGGGAATTCTGGAGTGGCGGCGGACAAGAATCGAACGAGCCCGAAAGCGGGCCCAATCCCGAGACCACAAAATTTCTCACCGGTGAGCGCCCGAAACTCCAATGGGAAATGGAAAAGGACCTCTTTAAATCCGGCGATGAAAGCGGCGCCGCCGTCCGCATGCTCGCCCACATTCAGAACAATCTCACCCACCCCTCCGCCCGTGAATGGGGCCAGGAATTCAAGACCCTGCTTGCCCCGGATGCGCCCGCGGCCAAGGCCCCGTGACCACCCGAGGCTTTACACCGCCCCCGACCTTCCTCCATCTTCCCGGCCAACCTTCCAAGGTGGCTGGCGCGTCTCGCGTCAGGCCGTTGCCGGGGCGTCTCGCCTCATCTTTCCAAATTAGCGCCCCATGACTGCCTCAGAGATCCGCCAATCCTTCCTCGATTTCTTCGCCGAGAAACTCCACACCATCGTCCCCTCCGCCTCGCTGCTCCCGCAGTCGCCCGGCCTGCTGTTCACCAACGCCGGGATGAACCCATTCGTCCCCTATTTCCTCGGTGTCGAAAAAGCCCCCTACGATCCACCGCGCGCCGCAGATACCCAGAAATGCATCCGCGCCGGCGGCAAACACAACGACCTCGAGGATGTAGGCTACGACACCTATCACCACACGTTTTTCGAAATGCTCGGAAACTGGTCGTTTGGAAATTACTTCAAAAAGGAAGCCATCGCCTGGGCCTGGGAACTCGTCGTCGAGCGCTGGGGCCTCCCCGCCCACCGCCTCTACGCCTCCGTCTATGCGCCGAAAGAAGGCGATCCCGGAAAT
>JBBRIB010000287.1:0-4788 GCA_038221745.1 Verrucomicrobiales bacterium | reverse complement strand
ATGTGGAAGTGAAAGTCTATAGCGACTACCGCGAGCTCCTCGCCAATGCGGAAATCGATGCCGTGGTCATCAGCACTCCAGATCACTGGCACGGGATTTGCGGAGTGGAATCCGCCATCGCCGGCAAGCATATCTACTGCCAAAAGCCGCTTACCTACAACATTGAGGAATCCATCGCCTTGCGCAGTGCCGTCCAAGCCAAGAAGGTGATTCTTCAAACGGGTTCCCAACAACGCTCGGAAACCCCCTTCAGCGCCTTCCGTCCTGCGGGCGAAGCCGTAATGAATGGCCGCATCGGTAAGCTCAAGAGCGTGAAAGTGGGCATCGGCCTTGACAATCCCAGTGGTAAGAAACCCGCTGCCCAGCCCATCCCGCCGAATTTCGATTACGAACGCTGGCTCGGACCCGCCCCGCAGCAGGATTACATGGAAGGCCGCTGCCACCCTCAGAATAGCTTCAGCGGTCGTCCGGGCTGGATCACCACCGAGGACTTCGGCCTCGGCATGATCACCAATTGGGGTGCCCATCACATTGATATTGCGCAATGGGCGATGGGTCAGGAACTTGGTGGCCCATCCGTCATCAACGCCCAAGTCGATTTTATGAAGGACGATCTTTGGACCGTGCACCACAAATACCATGTGGAAATGCTTTACCCCGATGACGTGCTGCTCACTCTTGACAACACTTTTGAAAACGGTATCAAGTATGAAGGTGATGAAGGTTGGATCTTCTGCACCCGTGGAGCGGTTAAGGTAACCGCCAGCGATGGCGATGTGAAAGGCGATGGCAAAAGCGCCCTGCGTGCCAGCGCCCCGAATTTGATATCACCCCTCGGTGCCGATGCGAAACGTTTCCCTGCCAGCAAGGAGCAAAAGCAAAATTGGATCGACTCCATCATTGCCAACAGCCAACCCGTCGCTCCGGTCGATCAAGCCGCCCGCAGCTTGCAAGCCTGTGCCGCCGCTTGGATCGGCATGAAGCTCGGCCGCCAAGTCACTTGGGATGTCGCCACGGAATCCTTCCTCAACGATGCCGAGGCAAACGCCCTCTGCGGACGCAAACCCCGCAGCGCGGAATACGATATCCATCTCATCATGAAAAAAGCCGGAATCTGAATGCGAATCAAGGATTTGTGAGGACCCAGCGCCGGAGAATCCCCCCAAGCCCCTGGCTCAAACAGGAATTTCTGGAAGCCGCTGAAGGCCTCGGAAATGGTTTCTGGCTCTCCCAGATCTGCCACTGCATTAGGAATGGAGTCGCGATATTTTAGGTTGGGCAAGGGGGCGAGCTTGGTCATGTCCAGTTCCTCACGCTTACACCGATGTAGTGGGAAAGGACGAAGTCGAGGAAGGCCTGTTGTTTCGCGTTAAAAAGTCCGTGGATTGAGCAGTTTTCTTTCGGACAGTCGCACGGGCTATTGTTACACACCCGGCAGGGTTGTGACGGCGTTGCAGGCTTGGTTCGCGGGAAATTCATGCACCAGAGTTCTTCCGGCTTCGACCATGGCAGCGCGGGGTGTGGGGACTTTATTGACGGGATTGACCGGGTTGCCAATGAGGTCAACCGCGTCAGCGAGGTCAATAATGTCCCAATTTCTTCCATCATATCTGCTTGGTGCCTTTGCAGTCCGGATACGCAGTGCATCCCCAGAACTCCCCTTTTGCGGATCTCCTCCGGCGCAAGGGCTGTTGGCATTGCGGGCAGTCGGGTGAGGGTTCGGTGGCGCACTGGCCTTCGCGGGCTTCGAGGCGGCGGGTTTGGAGGCGCTCGCTGAAACCTCCGGTTTTCTCGAAGGCCTTGCCTTGGGCGGCGATCTGGGATTTCAGCCTTTTGTGATGTGAAACCCACGTTGAAGGGTCAAATGATCGCCTACCGCCGTCTCCACCCACCCTTTCCCCCGCTGAGTGAAGACGGATTGGAGGTGGCTTTCAAACAGCGCACGGGCGTTTTGGAGCTTCTATTTCGGCGTTGGCTTGGGCGGTGTCGAGGCCGGCAAACGCTTCGTCCAGCACGCCGATGATCCGCTGCTGCACGGCGAGCGGGGCAAATGCAATAGCTGGCCAGCGATGACTTCGCACACTTCGCCGACTTCCGCCAGGAAGACTGCTCGGTATAATCCAGCTCGCTGGTGCATCCGGCATCTTTGTGGAGGATGTCATCGATATTTTTGAAGACTTGTTCGAACATGGGCAGGGTGCGGAAAGCGGTGGCGGCGAGTTTCGGGAACCCTGCAATCAAACTCGTGAATCACTGTGTGATCTTGAAATCGCGCGTTTGCCCGCCTTGGTCTTGTTTGGAGAGCGTTTGGAACACAGGTGCGGGCACGTAGCGGCGCACCGTTTCTTCCCAGCCTACCGGCCCGATCAGGCCTTTGATCATGTTGGAGGAAACCTCCGCAATGTCGCGCGGTGGCATCAGAAATACGGTGGTGATTTCGGGTGCCATGTCTGAATTGATGTGGCGCATCACCCGCTCATATTCGTAGTCATTGGGCGAGCGGATCCCCCGCAGGACATACTTCGCATCCATCTTTTTCGCGTAATCCACCAGATAGCGATTGTCGAAATAGGCGATGGTCAGACGCTCGCTGGGGACGATGGAAGCCTTTAATAATCCGAGCCTTTCTTCCACGGAGAATGAGTAACGTTTCGCCGGATTGCTGCCGATCGCCACGATCAGCTGATCAAACATCTCCAACCCCCGCTCGATCATCCAGAGATGGCCATTCGTGGGTGGATCAAAAGAACCCGCATAAACCGCAGTGCGCATGGCTGGACCCTAGTGTGAACGCCTCTGTGGCGGAAAGGCCAAATCCGATTCATCCACTGAAAGTTTTCTCAAGCGGATTTTGACTTCATCTCATCGTCTTGTTATCAGGATGGCGCCCAAGCGCTCGTAGCTCAGTTGGATAGAGCATCCGCCTTCTAAGCGGACGGTCACTGGTTCGAATCCAGTCGAGCGCGCCAGCGCTACTTTTATACGGTCCGGAGGACGCTCACCGGCTGGACCGCCGGAGGTCAATCCAGTCGAGCGCGCCAGCGCTACTTTTATACGGTCTGGAAGACGCCGCTCGCTAACTCTTCGAATCGATGACAAGACTGGCGAGAAAGCCTCTAAGAGCAGCGGGGTCGATAGGCTTGACCAAGAAATGGTCGAAACCAGCCATGGCCGCCTTGCGTCGATATTCCTCGTCATCCCGGCCACTGAGAGCCACTAAAACGGGTATTTTCGGGTTGTCCGACAGTCTAACCGTCCTCGCAACCTCAAGGCCGCTGAGGTTCGGCATGACGAGGTCGATGAAGGCAATATCAGGAATTTCCTTTTGGAATGCCTTGATCGCTTCATTTCCGTCGAGAGCGGTGCTTGTCGTAAACCCTTCCAACTGGAAAAAAGTACTCATAATCGTGCACAAAAACTCGGAGTCGTCCACCAGGAGCACGTTGGAGAACCGCTGGAGGAGGATCGGCAGAATTTCCTCCAGCCACTCGCTCGGGATGGAACCCGTGATTTGAATGTCGCTTGATTTTGGCATGCTGGGTATCCGATTAAAAAACATGTTTCCTACAAGATTACAGATCGTTCGTCCGCGACCCCGATTTAGAGGCAAAGGAAGCGGGATCGATGACCAGAGTTTCCAGAAGCAAGTCCATTTCCTTTACCTTTTCGTTGAGCATCAGCCGCAATTGGCTCTGCGCTTGCGGATCGGCGGGCGACATTCTCATGACTTCAAGCGTGAAAGAGATTGAGCAAAGGGGAGTCCTCAGATCATGCACCGCATTTCTGACGATTTGCTCCCAGGGGAAAGCGGTCCCGTCAATTTCATCTAAAACCTCCATAGAAGGCATTGAGGACAAGTTCGGGCCGACAATTCAAGCAAATTTCTCCGCAATTATTAGGTGAGGGTCCCGTGAGGATTGATCATTTTGGAAATTCGCGATCTCTTCAAAATCACCACTTCCATGGTCCCTCTACGTAACTTCCCGGGATTTCAAGTGACCTCAAACCAATCCAAGGTCGCGAAGGGTCCTCCGGGAAATGCTTTGAAGGTTCATATCGGACCAATCTGAAGGGCAGGCGGATGGCCCGCGGATCTTGAATCCGGCTGCTGCCGATTCCCTCAGGTCATCCCAATTGACGGGCCTTGAGACCGGCGCTCCAGGCCGGGCGCGGAGACTCACCGGAGCGACGCATGTGGCACCCCTTCCGTTTCGCATCCAATCAATGAATACCTTCCCGACCCTCTTCGACTTGGTAGCGGTGACTATGAGGCGTTTCGGATTATAAGCGGCGATGTTTTGAGCGACCGCTTTTGTGAAATCCCGCATCAGATCCCAGCCATGGGTTCGCTTGATATGGAGCATTATGTGCAGACCTTTACCTCCCGAAGTTTTCACCACGGTGGATAGACCGAACTCCCGCAGATAGTCCCGGGTGAGTAGCGCGGCCCCCAGGACCTCGGACCATGGCACGGCTGGATCCGGATCGAGATCCCATGTGAGGAAGTCCGGCTTATCCGCCTTTGGCATCGGTGCTCCCCAAGGATGGAACTCGATCACTCCGAACTGAGCAAGGGAGACGAGGCCTTTAACATCCCTGATGCTGAAGACCGTCGTTCCGTCCTCCAGTTTTCCCTGGATAACATGGGGTGGAACATGCGAAGGAAATGACTTTTGGAAAAACGTGTCATCCATGATTCCACCCGGTGCGCGCAGGACCGCAAGAGGGCGCCTGGCGACGAAAGGCAACATCATTTCACCTACTTTTTCATAGTAGCGGACCACCTCT
>JBBRIB010000286.1:0-4803 GCA_038221745.1 Verrucomicrobiales bacterium | reverse complement strand
CACCGCCCAGCGGGCATGCTCCGCGATGAGTGGATCCTCGTCTGCCGCCGCAAGTTCCAAGGCGGGGAGGTCTTCCATCGTTCCCGTGTTCCCCAAGGCCACGCAGACGTTTCTGAGAAAACGTGGCCGCTTGATGCGCTTGATCGGAGATTTCGCGAACAACCGCCGGAATCCCTCATCATCCAACAGCAGGAAATCCCGCAACTTTTTTTCAAACACCGTGGCCCTCGCATGAAATGTCAGCTCCCGCGCCTCCTCGGCGAAGCGATTCCACGGGCAGGCATCCAGGCAATCATCACAACCGTAAATCCGATCCCCCATCGCCTCCCGGAACTCCAGCGGGATGGACCCTTTATGCTCGATGGTTAGGTAGGAAACACAGCGCCGCGCATCCAGCCGCCGTGGCGCGGTGATGGCCTGAGTGGGACAAGCGGTGATGCAGGCGGTGCATTTCCCGCAATGATCGCCGAAGGGTGCATCCACACTCAGATCCAGCGTCGTCAGAAGCTCGGCGAGAAAAAACCATGCCCCCATCTTCCGATGAATCTGGACGGTGGATTTACCATTCCAGCCAAGCCCGGAGTCGCTCGCGAAATCCCGTTCCAACACCGGCCCGGTATCCACGTAAAACCGCTGCGTCCCACCCAGCGTCTGGAGCTTGGCATCGAATTCCCGCAACCGCTTCCCGATCAAATCATGGTAATCCTCATTCCAGGCATAGCGTGCGATCCGGTAGCCGCCCGCATGCCCCTCGGGAAACGGACTACTACCCGGATAGTAGTTCAGCGCCAGGCAGATGATGGAGCGGCATCCCTCCAACACCTCCCGCGGATCACAGCGCCGCTCGGGTGCGCGCTCCATCCACGCCATTTCACCTTGTTTCCCTTCGCTGATCCATTGCTTGAATAAATCCGCATGGGTCGCCTCCTTGGCCTTGGCGATGCGGCAATCATCAAAGCCCAGCTCGCCCGCCCATTCCTTCACCTGTCCGGTTTGCGGGGTCATGCCTGTTGGGTGAAAAAGTAGCGCGCGCTTTCGAGAATACCCGTCGCGAGTTCTCCGCAATCCAGCCCCGCCGTATCCACCTTGAGATGGGAAACTTCCTGATACAGCGGTTTTCGCAATTCCATCAGGGCGCTGATCCGGGCGGCGGGATCCTCGGTGTCCAACAGTGGCCTGTCCCGATTCCGGCCTGTCCTGTCCAGAATCACCGCCATCGGCGCGTGCAGCCACACCACGTAGCCCAGCCCCCGCAGCAGCGCGCGGTTCTCCGCCCGCCCCACCACACCACCGCCGGTGGAAATGATCCGTCGCAGCGGGTTGGGCGCGCCCAGCTCCTCTAGCAATCTTGTCTCCATTTCCCGAAACACCGCCTCACCGTCCTGCGCAAAGATGGCGCTGATCGGTTTTCCTGCGCGCTGTTCGATCACCTGATCCATATCCATCAAGGGATAACCCAACCGCTGGTGGAGTTCACGCCCCACCGTCGATTTCCCGCTCCCCATGAAGCCGATGAGAACAATGTTCTTCGGCGGGATTCCTGCTTCGTTCATGGGGACATCCTAACCTGCCTGCACACCTCGAAGGAACTCGAAAAATCAGGTCTCCGTATCATTTTCAGACCTTGCCGCCAGAACCTCGTCAAGAACTTGGTATGCACTCTGCTTAAACGAGTATGAAAGAATCGCTAAAGTTTCATACCGAATCCAATTAAAGCCGCCACCTCCGATACCGCCATGAAATCGTTCCCTCGCCTCATTACCACCGCCCTCGGGCTGCTCGCCGCCTGCTCTCTCGCCAAGGCAGAGCCACTCAAGATCGCTTATTCAGATTGGCCGGGCTGGGTGGCCTGGGAAATCGCCATTCAAAAAGGCTGGTTCAAGGAGGCGGGCGTGGATGTCGAGTTCATGTGGTTCGACTATGTGCCCTCGATGGATGCCTACGTCGCCGGGAAAGTGGACGCGGTGACCATGACCAATGGGGATGCACTCGTCACCGGAGCCACGGGCAAGCCGTCCGTGGGCATCATCATCAATGATTTTTCCAACGGCAATGATATGATCGTCGCCGCTCCCGGCATTGAGACGATCAAGGATCTCAAGGGCAAGAAAGTGGGCCTCGAAGAGGGTTTTGTTTCCCACCTTCTGCTGCTTACTGGCCTCGAGAAGAATGGGCTGAAGGCCGAGGATGTCACCATCGTCAACACTCCCACCAACGAGACCCCGCAGGTTCTCGCCTCGAAGGCCGTAGATGCCATCGGCGCTTGGCAGCCGAATTCCGGCCAAGCACTCAAAGTCCTACCCGGCTCCAAGCCCGTCTTCACCTCTGCGGATGCGCCGGGAATCATCTATGACCTTCTCTATGTTTCTCCCGAGAGCTTGGAAAAACGTAAAGATGATTGGATGAAAGTCACCGAAGTTTGGTACCGCATCGTGGACTACATGAAGGCAGAGGAAAATCTTGACGACGTGCTTAAAATTCTGTCCGCCCGCGTCAAAATCACTCCTGAAGAATATGAACCGTTCCTCAAAGGCACTTATATCTTAACTCTGGATGAGGCCCTCGCCCGCTGGGACACTGCCGCAGGGCTTGGCACCGTCTATGGCTCCTCAACGGTGGCAGATGAATTCAACGTGAAATTCGGCGTCTATGATAAGCCTCAAGATGTAAACAAATTCCTCGATCCATCATTCACCAAAGCCTTGGCCGCCAAAAAGGCAAAGTAGGACCAAGGGATACCAATCCATACCCCGCCGCTTGCAGTGCCTGCGGCGAGGTTTTCCGCTCCGGCCATTTGTTTTGATCCCATGTCACAGCATCGCTTATTCCGAGATTGGTTTCTCATTCGCCGGGATCTACCGCAGATGCGGGCACTATTCCTCACCTGCGTTTCCTTTCTCCTCCCCATCGGTCTCTGGTGCTTCTTCTCCTACACACCGTGGATATGGCATCCGGATGTAAAGATTCAGATCTCGGCCGAGCGTGAGGGCATCACCACCGTCTTCACCGCAGGCGACCGCGTCAGCAAAGAGTTTTTCCCGAAATTCGCCAAGGCTGTGAGGGATGAGAATACCGGAGTCCTCGCGGCCCGCGAGGCCGGCACTCCCACGACCGGTGCGAAGCGGAAAAACCAAAAACTGCTGCGCCAGATCGCTCCGCTGGCCACCAACCACGGCTGGTTGCGTGAGGCCGATGCGCAAAACGACGCAGCGATTTTCACGATTTGGCGAGATCTCGCAGAAGGAAGGAAAACACCAACCCGGCCAACTCTCACCGCTGAAAACCTCGAAGTCGTCAAACAAAACTGGGCCGCTCTCAGCGCCATTTCCACCGAGTTTTCCTTTGCAAAACTTCCCGATGAGCCACTGCTCAAGCTCGTCCCCCAGGGCAAGCCCTCGAATCCCGTCTATCTGCCGCCGCCCGACGAAGTCATCCGCAGCGGCTTCCGGGATTTCACCGCGGAGGTGCCCGCTGGAGAACTCACCATGAAGGAGCGCTACCTGCGCTCGCTCGGTATTATTTTCAGAGGCTTCCTGTGGGCCTGCGTCATCGGCATCCCCATCGGCATCCTTTGCGGTGTCTTCGATTTCTTTTCCAAATTGTTCGAGCCGTTTGTGGACTTCTTCCGCTACATGCCCGCGCCGACTTTCAGCACCCTGTTGGTCGCCGTGTTGCTCGCCGGAGATGCCCCGAAGATCGCATTGGTTTTCATCGGCACTGTTTTCCAGATGATTCTCGTCATTTCCAAGACCACCCGCCTGCTGGATCCATCGTTGTTAGAGGCGGCCCAAACACTGGGTGCCAAGCCCCGCCAGCTCGTCACCCACGTCGTCATCCCCGGGATCCTGCCGAATCTATACAACGATCTCCGCATCCTCCTTGGCTGGGCCTGGACTTGGCTGGTCATTGCGGAACTCATCGGTGTGAAGAGCGGCCTCACCGAGTTCATCGAGACCCAGGGCCGCTTCCGTAATTTTGATCGTGTCTATCCGATCATCATCCTGATCGGAGTCACCGGATTTGTGATGGACCAGATCCTCTCCTCACTCCACGGCGTTCTGTTCCCATGGTCTGGCACGCCCAGCCCCATGGCGCAGGCGTTGAGAAATATCATTAGAAAAATCTTCAGTCCCTTTACCACCTTGATCCGCCGCAATCGCAAACTCCCGGAAACTCCATGATAGAATCCATCGCACTCCCAGACTATCGCGAGAAAACACCCGAAGTGGCCGCCCGCTTCGAGCGGCTTGTCCAACGCCCCGTGGCTCTCGAAGTCGTCGGCCTGACGAAGCGCTTCGAATCCGCGCGCGGCAGCATCACCGCTCTCGATCATGTTTCATTTTCCGTCCATCAACGCGAACTCATGTGCGTCATCGGCCCATCCGGTTGTGGCAAATCCACACTTGTTAGGATTCTGGCAGGCTTGGAATCGCCAACATCAGGTGAGGTCCGCGTGAACGGCATCCCGGTTTCCGACCCTGGCCCCGATCGCGGCATGGTCTTCCAAGGCTACACCCTTTTCCCATGGCAGACGGTGAAAGAGAACGTCATGTTCGGCCCTCGCATGGCCGGAAAATCCAACTACACCGCCGAGTCGGAAGCCCGCGAATGGATCGGCCTGGTGGGTCTCTCTAAATTTGAAAACGCCTACCCGCACCAACTGTCCGGTGGGATGAAACAACGCGTCGCCATCGCCCGCGCCCTGGCCAATCAACCCCGCGTTCTCTTCATGGATGAGCCATTCGGCGCCCTTGATGCGCAGACCCGCTGCCAAATGCAGGCGTATCTCCTGGAGATTTGGAA
>JBBRIB010000285.1:0-4806 GCA_038221745.1 Verrucomicrobiales bacterium | reverse complement strand
TTGTTACCCCGTTTTGGGGCGGGGCGGGAATAGAAACCCTGATTCCATCCGGCAAGACAAAAGTGTGTGGCATCGATTTTGCTCAAATCCTTGTGAATTAAGGGGAAACAGGGAGTTTATTTAAGATTACCTTATTAGTTTTTATAAAATTTTATCCCTCAGTTGGAGTAACCCCTTCATTTTTCGTTCAATTTTTTTTCATAAAAAGCAAATATTTAAGGCATGTTTACATTTTTTTATTCACATCGGCCCAACTTTTGCTATCTGAAGGGCATGCTTAAGCAATCGAAAGGATCAAAAAACAGGCGTTTTGCGGGTGCCGATCTCGACTTTGTGGCCTCGGTTCTGGCTCCGAGTGAACAGCGCTTGCATCTGGAAAGGCTTTGGGAGGACCGGGAAGCCCAGCGGGACATTCTGGATTTGAAGGAGGTTTTCCGAGGCCTGCTAAATTCCCCGGCGGCGATTCAGGTTTCACCGCACTTTTATTTTTACGTTCTGGTTCGGCATGCCTTTATGGATGCGCAGTTGGACGACGCGGATTTGGCGGATTACGTCTCCGGGGTGATCGCAAAGAGCATCCAATGTGAGGCGAGCGACCCACTTCACAATCTGGCGAGTGGATTCACTTGTGCCTCGGATTTTCTTTCAGTGATCTCTTCGGCCAAAGGGCGGATGCGCTTTCACTTGCAGGTGGCGGCGGGCAATCAGTTTTTGATTCTGACAGGGCTTTACCCCGGATTTCTCAGAGCCCGGAGTGAGAAGCGAGGTGGGGCCGAGCTTGAGTTTTACGAGTCTTTCGCCAAGCGCTCGTATAAAGATGCGGCGGGTAATCCCGAGGGCAGCGGCAGGGTTTCGAGAAAATTGTTAGGCACTCTGGCGGATGCCATGCCGGTGGTGCGGCTGGCGCTCAATCGAGTGGCTGACGAGTTCGTATTCCTCGGCGAATGAAAATGGCTCAGGCCTTGGGCTGGTTGGGATCGTAGAAAATCCGGATGTCCGCCTTGTCGGTGCCGAGGAGTTGTTGGGCGCGCTTGAGCGCGGAGCGGGTGGAGAGGTTCGGGTTTTGGGGGTTGGTGAGGAAGAGGTTGCTTTGTCCTTCGCGTCGATCGCACCCTTCTTGCAAAGTGATCAGGACTCCGGATTTTTTAAGCACGCGGTAAACTTCACGAGTGGCCCCGGAAACGAGCAGGTGAAGGTTTCTGCTGCGCATGAAACGGATGAGGTCTTCAAGTGCCATCACGCTGGTGGCATCAAGGTGCCTCGCGTTTTTCAATCTGAGGATGATCACTTGAATCGCCGGATCCGAGGCGGTGCGCTGGATCTGGGTGCGGAAAAGCTCGGCCGCACCGAAAAACAAATCGCCCTCGACGTGGACGATGGAAATGGCGGGAATCGGGCGTTGGCGTTTTTCCCCCATTTCGCGCAATTCTCCGGCATCATTGAAATCGTATTCGATCAAATGCGGGTGGCTCGCTTTGCGCAGGAAGAGGGTGATGGAAATGGCGACGCCGATGAATATCGCAACATGCAGGGGGGCGAGCAGCGTGGCGATAAAGGTGATGATGAGCACTGCGGCATCGTCCGCGGTGGAGCGCAGGCAGATCTTGAGGTTGCGTAAATTGAACAGGGAAAACGAGAGCGCGATCACGAGAGCGGCGAGCGCGGACTTCGGCACGTAATCGATCAACGGCACTCCCCAACCCACCGAGGAGGCGATTAGAACCGCAAAGGCCATGGTGTATAGCCCGGAAAGCAACGAAGCGAAACGGGTGAGCGCGCCGGATTCGTGATTGAGCAATGAGCGGGTGAGCGAGCCGGAAGCTGGCATGCCGCCGGCGACGGCACTGGCAAGGTTCGACATGCCGACGGCCAGCATATCCTGGTTCACATCCATGCGGTCGCCCGTTTTGGAGGCGAGGGTTTTGGCCATGAGCGTGTTTTCCAGCGAGGCCAGAAACGCGAGGGCGAAGGCGATGCTCAACAACGCCGAAATGTCCGAGAAAATCTCCTGCCGCACCAAATTCGGCAGTTGCGGCATCAGCTCTTTCATGCCGAAGGTCGTGAACGTTTTTACTCCCGCGAAGGGGCCGACCTTCTCATGGATCAAGCAGCCGAAAATCGCTGAAGCAATCAACAACGCGATGGCAAATGCAGGCCATGTCGGGCGCAGCTTTTGGAAGATCAGATAAATACATAATGTCACCAAACCGATGCCGAGAGTGATCCAGTTGGTCTGTGGCAGGGACTTCGAAAGGCCGATGATCAGGCCGACAAAAGTGGATGAGGCGTCCCCACTCACTGCCGCCTCCACGCCCAGCAGGGGTTTCAATTGATTGGCGATGATCAAGACCGCCGCACCGGAAATGTAGCCCACCAGCACACTGCGCGAGACGTATTGCAAAAGATCCGCCACCCGCAGAAGCGCGCCTGCCGTTGCGATCAGGCCCACCATGAGAACCAATAGAGGGATCAATTCGCCATAACGACCGACCAAGGTGGGATTCACTGAAAAAAAGCTGAAAAGCATGAACGCCGTGGCATTCGTCGGCCCGAGGATCGTGTGGCGTGATCCGGCGAAAAGGGGTGCTACAAATGCCGCCACCGCCGTGCAGATGATGCCATAAACCACGGGTAAACCCGCGATCGCGGAGAACGCGATGCCCTGCGCCAGTGCGAGCAGGGTCACGTTTGCCGCTGCCCGTCCATCGTGGCGGAGTTTGAAGAACGAATACCCTCGCAGATCCTTCCAAAACGGCGCGAGGGAAACATGTTCCGCCGCGAAAAACCCCCCGACATCGCGGGTGGCTTTGCGCAGGGTGCGGAAAAATTTCATCGAAGTGCAGGTATGTTACTTAAAACGTGCCCTGCGGAAAAGGAATAAACCTAACGAAACACAAATTACGTTGGGTGCCCACAGCGTGGCCGTGGCACCAAGATCGGAATCAAATTCTTCCGCCATCATCGTGAACAGGAAATAGAGCCCGCCGATGATCAAGCTCATCACCAGGCCTCCAGAGGTTTCTTTCCTGCGGGCATTGAGGCCCAGCGGCACCGCCACGAAGGCGAACGCGAAACAGGCCATCGAAAAGGAGTATCGCTTGGTGATTTCCGCTCTAAGCCCGATTTTCTTTTTCTCATTCAACTCCTCGTTGGTGGCGAGTTCCTCGCGGATTTCTTCATTGGTCATGGCGCTCTTGCGCAGCCGTTTGCTGCGCGGGTTTTTCAGGTCGATGAGCAAGGGCTCCGCCTCGCCAGCGAAGGCGGTCTCGATCTTGCCTTTTTCATCGCGGGTTTCAAAATAGGCATCCTCCAGTTTGATCCGGAGCTGGCTCTTTTCCTTATCCACGGTGAGGGAAGCTTGCCCGGCATGCACATAAGTTACGGAAGCGTTGCCACCTGGATTCGGAGATACCTGGTAGAAATGGAATCCTTTGAGCCACTCGTTGGATTGCCCCTCGATCATCACCTTGAGGTTATCATTGCCCTCCCCCCTGAAGTTTCCTTGCACGATACCTGGCTTAAGAAGGGACTCCGGACTGCGGGAAGCCTGCTCATAAAGGAGCTGCACGGAGGTGGCCTTCGAGTGAGGGACGACGTTGATGTTCAGCCACAGACTTCCCAGTGAAAGCAGGGCACCGATTACAAAAACCGGCAATGACAAGCGCACCAAACTCAGCCCCGCCACCCGGAAGCTGGTGATTTCATTGTTCGAGGAAAGTTTCCCGAAGACCAGCAGCACGGCCGAAAGGAAGCCCCATGGAACCGTGTACATCAAAGACATTGGCAACACGGAGATCACGAAGCGCAGCACCAGTTCCAGCGGTGCCTTCTGCTCCACCAACAAGGGCCGGAGTTGTTTGAAAAGATTTCCAAGTAACAAAACGATCCCCAGAATCACCACCGCGTAGAGCGTGCCCATCAGCACTTGTTTTCCAATGTAGCGGTCCGAAATTCGCATGGGGTTGCCAAACTCTGGTAGGATGCCCGGCGGCTGTCGAGAAAAGAGACCTGCCGCACTGCCTTCCCACCATTTTTCCGCTGTTTTCCATTGCCAATCCGTGAAATACAATCACGCCATGCCGAAGGAACGCGATCCAGACGAACCGAAAATCTATTTTCTGCCGAACCTGATGACGGCCTGCAATCTTGCCTGCGGATTCTTCGCCGTGCTGATGATTTTCCGCGGCTTGGTGGAAGTCGGTAGCACCCAGCTGCCGCCCAAGGATTACTACGAGCAGGTCAAGCCCTACTACGAATATGCCATTCTGTTGATTTTCGGCTCCTGCCTGTTTGACTTGCTGGATGGTCGCCTCGCCCGCCTCGGGGGGCAGGAATCTCCCTTCGGTCAGGAGTTTGATTCCCTGGCAGACATCATCTCCTTCGGCATGGCTCCTGCGAGGCTGCTTTCCAAGGCGGTGCTTTTTCCGTTAGGGAACATCGGCTGGGCCATCGCCCTGATCTATCTGATCTGTGGTGCGATGCGGTTGGCCCGTTTCAATTGCCTCGCTTTATTGCCCAAGAAACCCGGTGCCTCCAATGATTTCCGCGGACTACCCATCCCGATGGCAGCGGGATTTATCGCTTCTCTCACGTTTTTACTCATTGATCTCTATCAAAATGATCACGAACTCGGAGCCTG
Organism: Verrucomicrobiales bacterium; assembly: GCA_038221745.1. Lineage (GTDB taxonomy): Bacteria > Verrucomicrobiota > Verrucomicrobiia > Verrucomicrobiales > Akkermansiaceae > Luteolibacter. Next base: position 167 of record JBBRIB010000285.1, on the reverse strand, counting down.
GAAATACATCCTCGCCGGTGCCATGCTTGGAATCTCGCTGCTGATGATCAGTGATGTGCGCTACCCCAGCTTCAAGAAGGTGGACTGGAGCACCCGCGGGACTCTTGGCGCCATTGTCATTTCGGTGCTTTTATTATTCGTCACCGTCCAATTCCGCTACGTGATGC
>JBBRIB010000284.1:0-4807 GCA_038221745.1 Verrucomicrobiales bacterium | reverse complement strand
AGCTCCACCCCGCGGTTCACCGGGCCGGGATGCATGAGATAGAGGCCGCGTTTGCGGATCTCATCCAGACGTGCCTCGGTCACTCCATAGAGCCTATGATACTCACGCAAACTCGGAAAAAACTGCGCATCCTGCCGCTCCATCTGCACTCGCAGCAGATAGACAAAGTCCGGCTGCCATGCCATCGCTTCTTTGTAATCCGTAAAACGCTTGATGTTTTCAGGCCCCGTCTTCGGCACCAATGAACCGGGGCCAAGATAGGCCACCTCCACACCGAGTTTTTTCAGAATCGTGCTCGTCGAACGGGCCACCCGCGAGTGAAGGATATCTCCTATAATCAGAACCCGCTTACCACTCGGATCAGGAAACTTTTCCTTGATCGTAAACGCATCTAACAGGGCCTGCGTGGGATGGGCATGGGAACCATCGCCCGCGTTGATCACCGAGGCCTTCGTTTGGCGGGCGATCATCGCAGGCAGCCCGGAACGCCCGTGGCGGACGATGATATAGTCCGTGCGCATCGCCTGAAGCGTCTCGACGGTTTCCCTAACTGACTCGCCTTTGGTGATCGATGAATGGGCGACATCGAAGTTCGTCACATCCGCCGAGAGGCGTTTCGCCGCGACCTCGAAGGACGAGTAGGTGCGGGTGCTGGGCTCGTAAAAAAGTGTCAGGACGGATTTCCCCTTGAGCGCGGGCACCTTTTTTACAGAGCGGGTGAAGAGATCTTTGAAGGGAATCGCCTGATCCAGGAGGTGCTCAATCTCCTCGCGATCCAGAGAAACAATATCGAGTAGGTCTTTACGTGCCATGCTGGAGTTGGGGAAAATAGTGAAGCACACCAAAAATGATGACGAACAGGACGCTCACCGCAAGGAATGCCGCATGGTGCCGGGACATCGGTTTTTTGAAAAATATAAATCCCGCGACTGCCGCAGCGATGAGAACCGCACCTGCCGTGAATGCGATTGAGATATCATAAAAGTAGATGCCGATAGGTCCTGCCAGTGCAAACAAGTAGGCCGGAATCACCAATGCCAAATGGGCGATCTGTAGCTGAGGATCGACGCTTACAGCCTGCATCTGTTGAATCGCACCCTGCCGGCGGATTCGATCAAGGTCCCGGTCGCTATGCCGATGAACCGGCAGTTTGGAATTCGCGGGCGGCGTGTGGTTTTCAACCGGGATGATCGGCACCTGTTCGGACTTGCGAAGCGATTTCACGACTCTCCCGTTTTCTGGCAAAACGATGGGGGCGGGTTCCGCCGCCTCATGTGCCTCTTCGTGAGGTAGCGAGGTGCGCTCGGAACGCTTCAACGAGCGAACGGGGCGCGCAGTCCCTGCGTGTGCCATCGGAAATGGCACCTCCGCTGGCGGCGGCGGCGTGGTGTAAGGTAACGTCGCAGGTCGCTCGATCCGTGGCTCTTCTGGAATCGGTTTCTCCTCAATTTTAGAGGCGATGGCCGTTTCTTTTAAAACAGGCTCTATGCTGCCCGAATCCTCCAACACCAAGTTTTCCGTGGGAATGCCCATGGCTTCGCGGAGCTTCGCGATTTCATCAGCAGACTTCTTGCGTTGAGGCAGTGGGCTCATGGTTTTTATTTGACGACGATTTGCACCAAATCCTTGCCGTCCATCCCTTCCAAGGAAACCAATACATGATCGAGGCGGGAGGTGTCCAGAAGGATACCGACATAATCCGGCTGGATCGGCATTTCGCGGTGGCCACGGTCGATCAAAACCGCGAGTTCCACTTTGGCGGGGCGGCCATAGTCTGAAAGGGCATCCAGCGCGGCCCGTATCGTCCGCCCGGTGAACAACACGTCATCCACGAGAATAATGTGCGCTCCCTCCACTTGGAATGAAATCTCGGTTTCCTGAAGTGATGGATTCTCGTGCAAATGCTCGAAATCATCCCGATAGAGTGATATATCGAGCACGCCGAAGGAGAGTTCACGATCGTCCGTCGCGAGCAGGGTAAGGACTCTTTCCGCCACCTCGTCGCCCCGGCTACGGATGCCTACGAGGGCGATCGCCTGATCGGGATTCTTTGCGCGGATCGCCTCGGCAAGTCGCTCGACTCCCGCGTTGATTTCTTCGGCTGTTAAGGTTCGTTCCATAGATTTCAGTCAAAATTCATGATTCCAATATCGCGGCGGCGCTGCAAGCCATCGAAAGTTACATGGTCCGCTGCGGCATGTGCCTTTGCCGCCGCCTCAAGCCGGGTTTCTCCCCCTGCGACGATGGCGAGAACGCGTCCGCCATGGGTTTCCCACGCAACGCCTTCGGTCAGCTTTGTTCCGGAATGATAGACCCGCGCGTCATGGATGTTTTCGAGGCCGGAAATACGATCGCCATTGCGCGATGTCTCGGGATAGCCCGCAGAAGCGAGGATCACGCAAACACTCCAACCCTCGCTGAAACTGACCAAATCCCCGCGCAATTCCCCCTTTGCCCCCGCGAGGCAAAATGCTGCCAGATCGCCTGTTACCAACGGCATCACCGCTTGGCACTCGGGATCGCCGAAGCGGCAATTATATTCAATCACCTGCGGCCCACCCGGCGTAAGCATCAGACCAAAGTAAAGAAACCCCCGGTAAGGCAGCGCTTCCGAGCGCAAGCCCCGCACGGTGGGTTGGACAATCTCGCGCTCGATCTTTCCTAACATTTCCGCTGTCACCAACTGCCGGCTCGCCACCGCACCCATGCCACCGGTGTTCGGCCCCAGATCGCCGTCCTGCGCCCGCTTGTAATCTCTCGCAGGGGTGAAAATCAAATATTTGTCATCCACGATCGCGGCGAAAATTGAAACCTCAGGCCCGGTGAGGCATTGCTCCACCAGCACCCGCCCGGCTCCGAAGCGGCGTTGGGTAAACACCTCTTCCAGAAACTCCATGGCAGACGATTCATCCGCGCAGACCGCCACGCCTTTGCCCGCCGCGAGCCCATCGAATTTCAAGACGGTGGGATACACCCCGCCGATGGCCGCAACCGCTTCATCGAACGAATCGGTGGCCGTCGCCTGCGCCGTCGGGATTTTATTTCTCAATAAAAATTGCTTCGCGAATTCTTTGCTCGCTTCCAACTGCGCGGATTCTTTCGGCGGCCCCCAACACGGAATTGCGTTTCGTTCGCATAAATTCGCCAGCCCCTCGCCTTTCACCAGGTAGCTCTCCTCCCCTGCCACGCAGAGGTCGATCCGATTCGCCTTCATCCATGCCACCAACGAATCCAAGCCATCCGCGTCGGCAGGTTTTGCGAGTTGAAAGATCGCCTCACTCCCCGGGAAACAAAACACTTCAGGATGCCCCGGCGATTCCACCAACGCTCTCACCAACGCGTGCTCGCGCCCTCCCTTGCCTACGACTAAAATTCTCATCCGCCGTGGTTTTCGCGGAAACCCGCCCCGGACTCAATCCCGAAAATTTTTCTTCGCTTGCAAGTAGTGCCAAATCTCCGGCGTAATTCGCCCGTCTCTTAAGATAAACCTCATGAAAGCTCTCATTCCCTCATGCCTCGTCGCGGCGGTCGCCTTATTTGTCGTCGCCCAGAAGCCCAAAACCGAACAAGCACCTGCCGGAGCTGAGGAGAAAATTTCTGAAGCTCTCCCGGGCAAACCCTACGCCGCACCCAAAAAAGCCCGCAAAGTCCTCGTATTTTCGAAGACCAACGGCTTCCGCCATGCCTCCATCGCCACAGGCAAGATCGCGCTTGAGCAAATGGGAAAAAAAACCGGTGCCTTCGAAGTTGTGATCAGCGATGACCTTTCAAACTTTGAGATCGATGCGCTCAAAGGCTTCGACGCGGTTTGCTTCCTCAATACCACCCAGAACGTCTTTCTTCCACGCCCGGATGAATACAAAAAACTTTCCGATGATGAAAAGAAAGCGGCCGATGATCTTGATAAGAAACTTCAGGATAATCTTATGAAATTCATCAAATCCGGTAGAGGCTTCGTCGGCATTCACGCAGCCACCGACACCTGTTACAACTGGCCGGAATACGGCAAGATGATCAATGGCTACTTTGATGGACATCCGTGGAATGCGGACCGCCACGTCAGCATCAAGGTGGAGCCCGGTCAGGAAAACCATCCCCTGGTCGCAATGTTTGAAGGCAAAAACATCGAATTCCCTGAAGAAATCTATCAGCTCAAGGATCCCTACGATTCCAAAGCCGTTCACATGCTTCTGCGCTTGGATACGGAAAAAACCGACATGACGCTGGAAGGCATCAAGCGCACGGACAAAGACTTCGGCATCTCGTGGGCCCGTCACTGGGAAAAAGGCCGCGTCTTTTACTCATCGCTCGGCCATAACCACGAAATCTACTGGCACCCCAAAGTCCTGCGCCACTTCCTCGCAGGAATCCAATGGGCACTAGGGGACTACGAGGTGGAGGTTGAGAATCGCAAATCCTGAGCTGTTGGTTTTATATGATCCCACAAGAAAAGCTTGTCACTCAAATGCCCGTTGTGTTTAACCGCCTGCGAAGACACAAAATACTCCGATGATCACAAAAGCTATAATTACCCTCGCCGCCCTTGGATTCCTTGCTGTCACCTCCTGCAACACCGTATCTGGAGTTGGTCAAGATGTGAAAAAAGTAGGGAACAAAATTGAAAATGTGGCCAACTGATCGCATTGGGTGGCACTAGGAGCGGGCCTGCAAGGTCCGCACGTCCGTCAAACTATCAAGATGGAGCACCTTCCCCTTCCACCTTCCCCACGCGCAAGATTGTTAGCCTTCGACGGTGGAGGGATTCGCGGCTTGTTCGCGCTTCAATATGCCCGGCGGATTGAGACAC
>JBBRIB010000283.1:0-4833 GCA_038221745.1 Verrucomicrobiales bacterium | reverse complement strand
CCAATGGCACGATTTCATGATGCCCTTCATAGAGCGCAGGGCGGATGAGGTCATTCATCCCCGCATCCACGATCTTGAAGGTCTTGGCAGATCCCTTTTTCTCATAAAGGCATTTGGTGAGTAAGACACCCGCATTGCCGACCACGTAGCGGCCTGGCTCCAGTAGAATCTTCAGGCCCAAGTCTTTCAAGCGAGGGACGAGTTCCTGGCCATACTTCTCAATGGTCAGCGGGCGGACATCCTCGGCTTGATTTTCCCACCAAGCGGCGTTCCCAGAATCGAGAGATTCCTGGTAAATGATCCCGATGCCTCCACCGATCGACCAAAATTCAATGCCATGGCGAGCCTTCAGTTCCGTGACCAGCGGAATGACTTTTTCAACCGCCTCAATGAACGGTGCGATTGAGGTAAGCTGCGATCCAATGTGCATTTGCAGGCCCCGTAATTTAATGTGAGGCAGTTCCTTGGAGGCCCGCTCGTAGAGATCGGAAATCGCCTCGAAATCAACACCGAATTTATTCTCGGATTTCCCTGTGGAGATATACTTGTGAGTTTGCGCATCCACATTCGGGTTCACCCTGACGGCAGCCGGCGCGATCATTTCGAGTTCACCAGCCACTTCGTTCAAGTAGCGGAGTTCTTCTTCACTTTCGACATTGAAGGAGTAGATTCCTTGCTCCAAGGCATAGACAATCTCATCCCGCGTTTTGCCCACCCCGGCGAAAGTGCAGTGCGCTGGATCTCCGCCCGCTTTGATCACTCTGAAAAGCTCGCCGCCGGAAACGATGTCGAATCCCGCGCCGTGCGTCGCAAGCAAACGTAAAACGGATAGATTGGAATTCGCCTTCACCGCATAGGCCACCTCGTGCTCCACGCCTGCCAGAGCGGCATTCAACCGGGAGTAGTGATCCACAATCGTGCCTGCGGAGTAAACGTAGAGCGGGGTGCCGTGCTCCTCCGCAAGGGCCTGAAGATTAACCTGTTCGCAGAAAAGTGAGCCGTTTTGATAGTGAAAGCCGTGCATCTCGGAAGTGAAATAAGCGCGGAAGCCGACTCGGTAAAGTCAAGAACCACGATTTATTTCTAAAAAACCCAAATGACATCTTTGCCGCCGTCAGGAGGTGCGGGTTCTGTTCAAATCAAATCTGACGACGCATTTTCAGTGCTGCCTTTCAGATTGTGAGCCCGCATTCGTCAGCTTGGGCTTGCTTCCGGGTAAATCCGTGGCCATGGAGTGGGCCGCACCGGAAATTTTTCCGGTAGAAACACCAATGATTGATCCATCTTCCACCAAACTCATCGTCGGCACCCGCGGCAGCGAGTTGGCGCTGGTGCAGGCCATCGCCACCGAAGCCGCCCTCGCTGCGGCATTTCCTCACTTGCTCATTGAGCGTAAAGTGATCAAGACCACGGGAGATCGCCGGACGGATGTTTCACTTGCCAATGTGGCAAAATCCGAGGGGACCTTCGATAAAGGGGTCTTCATCAAGGAAATCGAGGAAGCCCTAGATGCCGGGGAAATCGACATCGCAGTGCATAGTCTCAAGGATTTACCGACCACTCTCGGCGCCCGCTACTGTCTCGCGGCCACTTTGGAACGCGCACCTGTTAGGGATGCGCTCCTCAGCCTCCTGCCCGGTGGCATTGATGCGCTGCCGCAGAACGCCCGCGTGGGCACCAGCAGCGTCCGGCGGGCGGAACAACTCAAATGGATGCGCGGCGATATCCAGATCCTCGATCTACGCGGCAATGTTCCCACCCGCCTGCGCAAGCTCGCAGAGGATGGAAACTACGATGCGATCTTGCTCGCCGAGGCGGGATTGGTGAGACTCGGTTTCATTCCTGAGATTCCAAACAGCGAAGAAGCGGAGACTGTGATCGGCTTCCCGGGCTTGGAAGTGACTCGTCTCCCTGAAGATTTTTTTTTCCCTGCCGCCGGGCAAGGTGCCATCGCCCTGGAAGTGCGGGCAGGAGATGGCCCCAGCCAGGTCTATGCCGAGGCGATCAATCACCCGCAAACATGGCTGCGGATCACCGCAGAGCGCGAATTTCTCCGCTTGTTGGACGGTGGATGCCACACGCCGGTCGGTGTTTTTTCCACTCTATCTCACGAAACCATCACGCTTCATGCCCGCGTCTTCCCGGATGCCGGCGGCACTCCGCAATCAGGCACCGCTTCGGGTAGCGATCCACTTGCTATCGCCCTCGAACTTTTCAATTCACTCACATGAGCACTTCTGGAACTTGTTATCTCGTCGGCGGCGGCCCCGGCGATCTCGGCCTCGTCACCCTCCGCGCCAAGGAATGCATCGAACTGGCCGATGTCCTCGTCTATGATGCCCTCAGCAGCCCGGAGCTGCTGAACTGGACGAAGCCGGGCTGCGAAAAAATCTATGTCGGCAAGCGGGCGAAGTTTCACTCGGTGCCGCAGGATCAAATCAACGGCATCATCGTCGCCAAGACCCAGGAAGGCAAAAACGTGGTCCGGCTCAAAGGCGGCGATCCCATGATTTTCGCGCGCGGCGGTGAAGAAGCGGCAGAACTCGCGGAAGCTGGCGTGAATTTTGAAATCGTTCCCGGCATCAGCTCCACCATCGGTGGCCCTGCCTACGCGGGCATTCCCGTCACCCACCGCGATCATAACACCCAGCTCACCATTTTTACCGGCCATGAGGATCCCACCAAAGGCTTCAGCTCGGTGGACTACGCCCAGCTCGCCAAGGCCCCGGGCACCAAGGTCTTCGTCATGGGAGTCGCCCGCTTGCGCGAAATCGCGGCTTCATTCATCGAGCACGGCGCGGAGGTCAGCACCCCTATCGCCCTCACCCGCTGGGCCACCACCGGCTCGCAGAAAACCATCGTCGGCACTCTGGCAGACATCGCGGATATCGCCGATCGGGAAAATTTCAGCTCACCCGCCGTGGCCGTGATCGGCACCGTCGTCAACGAACGTAAAAAAATCAATTGGTTTGAAAAACGCCCGTTGTTCGGCAAGCGCATCGTCGTCACCCGCACCCGTGAACAAGCAGGCGAGCTCAGCAAAGCCCTGCGCGATCTCGGGGCCGATGTCATCGAGCTGCCCACCATCCGCATTGAGCCACCGACGGACCGCCAGGAATTCGCCGAGCTCGTCACTCACGCGCATGAGTACAACTGGCTCGTCTTCACCAGCCCGAATGGCGTGGAGCATTTCTTCGATGCGTTTTTCAAAGCCTTCGATGACGCACGCAGCCTGGGAAACCCGCGCATCGCCGCCATCGGCGCCGGCACCGCCGCAAAAATCCGCGAGTATCGGTTCGCCGTGGACCTCATCCCCGAGCGTTTCGTGGCGGAAGGGTTGATCGACGCCTTTAAAAAAGAAGACATCGAAAATCTAACCATGCTCTGGGTGAAAGCCGCTGAAACCCGCGACATCGTGGGCGAAGGCCTCACCAAGCTCGGTGCCATCGTCGATGAATGCATCGCCTACCGCACCGTCCCGGAAACCGAAGACCCCACCGGTGCCCGTGCCCGCTTGGAAGAAGAAGGCGCAGACCTCATCACCTTCACCTCCAGTTCGACGGTGGATCACTTTTTCGCCCTGGGAATCGATTGGCCGGAAAATTGCGGGGCCGCCAGCATCGGCCCCGTCACCAGTGAAACCCTGCGGAAAAAGGGTCAAAAACCCGCCTTCGAAGCAGCCCAGCACGATATCCCCGGGCTGGTGAAGGCGATTTTAAAACACTTTAAAAACAGAACTCACTAACCGACTTGCTTCAAGTTCTTTTTGGAACAGCAGAACCGGAGCTTTCTTTGGAGATTGAGGTAGGGACGCCGGTTTCACCCAACACCCCCTCGCAGGTCCCGACGTGCGGAAATACCGCACCGGGCTCCTCAGGATGACGCTCAAATGGAACCAACTCCGGCACTCTGGCCTGAGTCAGCGCAGGCACCCCGACCAGCGGCGGCGAGCGTTGAACGCGGGATCAGGGTTGAAGCGACAAAAAGTCATCGAAACTCAGCGGCTGGTAGGGGTTGCTCTGTCGCGGCTTGTTGGGTTTCTATTGGTAGTGAGTCCATAGTCGTAGAACCTTCACCACATGCTCATGCTGATAGACCTGGTACACCAGCCGATGTTGAATATTGATTCGCCTTGAGAAAGCGCCTTTCAAGTCACCAACCAGAACCTCGAACGGAGGAGGATCACTGAATGGGTCTTCTCGAATCATGTTCAACAACTCTCCGGCCTTCTTCGCCAACGCCGTGCCCTTGAGCTTATTCGCGTCCTGCTTGGCTTGTCGGGTATACACCAAAGCGTAGCTCATAGATCGATCTCCCGGCTGCATTGCTCAGGCGGCATATCCATACCTTCTCGAATCGATTCTCTCATCCCAGGGATGCCGAGCAAATACAGCGTCTCCTGAATCGCGCGCCAATCAACCTCCGATACAAGGACAGCATTGCCACGCTTGGCGGTTATCTGTATGGGTTCATGGTCATCGAGAGTGGCGTCGATTAGCCGATATAAGCCGGATCTTGCTGACGTTGCGCTAATGGTCTTCATGGTAATTAGCGTACGGCATTCCGGTCGTGTGGCAAGCGTTTATTTTTCTACCCAACGCCATAGGACAGGCCCGCCGGGGTCAAGCTCCGAATTTAATCAGACGGCTTCCTCGGCGTCACCTGCTCCGACTTGTTGGGCTTCTTGTTTTTTTAAAATAGGTCTGAATGACTGCCAGTCCGACCAAGTGTCAGGGTGTCCGGTGTCATCTTGTAGATTAAGATCCAGTCGGGCTCGATATGGCAATCACGCCATCCTGACCAGTTCCCTGATAACGAATGATCGACACAGCG
>JBBRIB010000282.1:0-4841 GCA_038221745.1 Verrucomicrobiales bacterium | reverse complement strand
TGCTGCTGGAAAACACCCGTTTCTATCAGGAGGAAGAGGCGAATGACGCGGACTTCGCCAAGAGGTTGGCCGGCCATGCTGAGATCTTCGTCAACGACGCGTTCGGCACCGCTCACCGCGCCCACGCATCCACCGAAGGCGTCACCCATGTCGTCAAACAAAGCGCGTCCGGCTTCCTGATGGACCGCGAGCTGGAATACCTCGTCGGCAAGTTGGAAAGCCCTGAAAAACCCTTCCTCGTCATCATGGGTGGAGCCAAGGTTTCCGACAAAATTCAGGTCATCTCCGCGCTGATGGAAAAGGCGGACGCCTTCATCATCGGCGGTGCCATGGCCAATACCTTCCGCAAGGCGCAGGGCTACAACACTGGCAACAGCCGCGTCGAGGCCGATAAGCTCGACCTCGCGCTCGACATCCTCGCCAAGGCCGAGGCCAAGGGCGTGAAATTCCTCCTGCCCGCCGACACCCGCATCACGCAGGAGTTTAAGGAAGGCGCCGAAACCAAGGTCACCGGCATCTATGGTGAAGGCGGCGAAACTCCGGCAGGCTGGGAAGGCATCGATATCGGGGATGTGGCCATCGAGGAATTCACCCAGGAAATCGCCCTCGCCAAGACCATCATTTGGAACGGGCCGATGGGCGTCTTCGAGCTGGAATGTTTTGCCAAAGGCACCCGCTCGATTGCCGAGGCCATGGCCAAAAGCGACGCTGTCACCATCGTCGGCGGAGGAGACTCCGTCACTGCCGTCAATCAATTCGGCCTCGACGATCAAATGACCTTCATTTCCACCGGCGGAGGTGCTTCTTTGGAACTTTTGGAAGGAAAAGTGCTTCCAGGTGTTGCCGCCTTGAGCGAAGTTTGATACTCACCTCCATTTCCCCATCCACCCTCACCCACTATGAACCGTAAGCCAATCTTCGCCGCCAACTGGAAAATGAATAAAGGAGCTTCCGAGACGGAAGACTTCATCAAGAGCTTCCTTTCGAAGCTCCAAGGTCAGGATTTCCCCTGTGAAATCGTCATCGCGCCACCCTTCGTCTCCCTCTCCAAGCTTGCGGACCTTCTTCATAATGCCAACGCAGTCCAGAACGCCCATGCCATCCAGATTGCGGCGCAGAATTGCTCGGAATATGACTCTGGAGCCTACACTGGCGAGGTCAGCGTGCTGATGCTTCGCGAATTTTTCGTCCATTACGTCATCCTCGGCCACAGCGAGCGCCGCGCGATCTATGGTGAGACGGATGCCACCATCAACGCCAAGATCAAGAAAGCCCGTGAGGCAAATCTCAAGCCCATATTCTGCATCGGTGAAACACTTGGCGAGCGCGAAGCTGGGAATCTGGAATCCGTCCTCCGCACTCAGATCACCGCTGGACTTGAGGGAGTTTCGGAAAAAGATCTCGCAGAAACCGTTATCGCTTATGAACCGGTCTGGGCCATAGGCACCGGTGTCACCGCCACCTCGCAGCAAGCGCAGGATGCTCACGCGTTTGTTCGCTCCGTCATCTCCGATCTCTATGGTGCTGATCCGGCAGCCAAGATCCGCATCCAATATGGCGGCAGCGTCAAGCCAGGTAATGCCGCGGAACTGATGGCCTGCCCGGACATTGATGGCGCACTCATCGGCGGTGCTGCCTTGGAGCCGCAGAGCTTCGTCGAAATCATCCGTAACGGCTCGGCAGTTTAAGCGAAATCGTGGCCGGGCAGGTGAGATCTTGCCCTGCGTTGTAACTTCCAGCTCTCCATTCGAACCGATAACTTCCCATCATGTCAGGTCCCTTCCGCATCGCCGCCCTGGTTTTTCTGCTTCTCAGCACATGGTGCCCTGCCGACCACGTCATCGTAGCCGGCGGCCCGGCCCTGCGAAAGTGGGAGAATTACCGCGTCAAGGACGATCAACATGACCGCTGGTGGGCGAATTTCATCAGGGCCTCCACCCTCCGCATGGTGGAAATCCGCAAGGCATACGGCAGCGATGCGAAAATTGTTTGGATCGTGTATCAGCCGGGCTACATCGCTCGTGGCCGTGAAGATGGCAAGCCCTACACCACTTGGATCGCTGAACAAGCGGCCAAACGGCGGGTCTCGCTCATCTGGTTCAACAGCACCGGAAGTTTTATCCAGACCCTCAACAATCGCCCGCGCGGCTCGGTCCAGACCTTTGATTTCTTCGGCCACTCGAATCGCTACGCCTTCATGTTTGATTACGGCAGCGATATCATGGCGGTTTCCACCGCCGCGCTTCATGAGAACGATCTCTCCCGCATCAAGGCTGGTATTTTTGATCGCAATGCCTACTGCAAAAGCTGGGGCTGCCACACCGGCGAAAGCATGAGCGCCGTTTGGAAAAGATCCCTCGGTATCGCCCTCGAAGGCGCACGCGGTCCCACCACCTACACCGTCGTCGGCCAGGGGCAAATGCCCGCAGTCAAGGGTAGTTGGGTCCGCTAACCCGCCAATCTCTCACTTCTCACCCTCATGACCTTCGCCGAGCTAAAGGAAATCTACCATCTCCCGTTTTTTGATCTCATCGAGCGCGCGCGCGCCGTGCATTCGGAAAATTGGCCCGAGGGGAAAATCCAACTTTGCACACTCCTCTCCATCAAGACCGGCGGCTGCTCGGAGGATTGCGCCTATTGCACCCAATCCGCCCGCTACGAGACAGACCTAGAGAACCAACGCCTGCTCTCGAAAGACACCGTCATGGAAAGCGCCCGCGCCGCCCGTGAAAATGGCTCCACCCGCTTCTGCATGGGCGCTGCCTGGCGTGGCGTGCGGGGTGGAACCGAGCGTTTCAATCAAGTGTTGGAAATCGTCAGGGATGTCTCCTCCCTTGGCATGGAAGTCTGCGTCACGCTCGGCGAACTCGGCCCGAAAGAAGCCGTTGCTCTCAAGGAAGCCGGCGTCACCGCCTACAATCATAATCTTGACACCTCGCCCGAGCATTACCCGAACATCGTCACCACCCACACCTACGAGGATCGCCTCCGCACCATTCGCAATGTGCAGGATGCCGGAATGTCCGTTTGCTGTGGTGGTATCCTCGGCATCAGCGAGACCATCGAGGACCGTCTCCGCCTGCTCGAAGTAATCTCCAGCTTCAATCCGCAGCCAGAAAGCGTGCCGATCAATTCCCTCATGCCCATGCCCGGCACCCCGCTGGCGGATAACCCACAAGTCGATCCCCTCGACCTCGTCCGCATGATCGCCTGCGCCCGCATCGCCGTGCCGGGCGCGAAAGTCCGCCTCTCCGCTGGCCGCACCCGCCTCTCGGATGAAACGCAGGCCCTCTGTTTCTTCGCCGGTGCCAATTCCATCTTCTACGGAGAAAAGCTGCTCACCGCAGACAATCCCGAAGCCGGAAAAGATCGCGCCTTGCTCGCCAATCTCGGCCTTAAAACCCTCGAACCCTATCCCGCAATGCTGGCTCCGGAGAAAAACACCGATTTACCGGCAAATCCTGCCGTTTGTGAAAAGGCCGGCTGCTGCGCCTGAATCTCCCGAAAATTCCCGGAAACCTGTTCTCGACACCGTGTAATCTCCTCACTAATTTCCCTCTCCCCAACCAACTACCATGATACGCAAATTCATTCCCGGCGCACTGGCCCTCGGTCTTATCGCCTCCGCCCATGCCGAAACTCCAGCCGCTGCCGCACCAGACGCAAAGGCAGAGGCCACCACACCTGCCATTGAAGTACCTGCCAAACCGAAGCTGGACCCTGCCGTCATCAAGACGGATTCCTCCTACGCCCTCGGCTTCCGCACCGGCGGTGGCTTTGCCCAGCAGTTCGGGAAATTCGGTGTGACCGCCGCAGATCTCGATACCGATAATTTCCTTAAAGGATTCATGGCTTCACTCAAGGGCGACAAGCCTGAGCTGGAAGAAGCCAAACTCCAAGCCGCCATGGAAGCCCTCGGCGAAATGCTCCAGACCCGCGAAAAAGAAAGCGCTGCCGCAAACCTCGAAGAAGGGAAAAAATTCCTTGAAACCAACGGCAAGCGCGATGGCGTGACCACCACCAAGAGCGGTCTCCAATATGAAGTGCTCGCCAAAGGCGGAGAGGAAAAATACGTCGCTCCCAAAGAGGAGGGTAAGGACAACAAACAGTTCCTCGTCAACTACAAGGGCACCCTCACCAATGGCAAGCAGTTCGATGCTTCCCCTGAAGGCAGCCCGGTTCCAATGACCCTCGAAGTCGTCCCCGGCTTCAAGGAAGCCCTCACCACCATGCCCGTCGGTGCCAAGTGGAAACTCTTCCTGCCCAGCGAGCTCGCCTACGGTGAAAAGCGCGTCAGCGCGGATCTCGCGCCAAACAGCGTTTTGATTTTTGAATTGGAACTCGTCAAAATCGAAGACGCACCCGCCGCACCCGAGGGCGGAATGCCCTTCCCGATGCCACAAGGCGCGCCCGGCGGCCCTGAAGGCGGCCCACCTCCGACTGAGTAAGTTTTTCAAACAAACCCGCTCTTTCCCAAAGGCCGCCGAGGATTTCCTCCGGCGGTCTTTTTTTCACCAAATCCCAGCCCCGGCATTGACGCATCCCATTCATCCCGCTGAACTCCCACCCCGCCTCCGGGCAACGCTCCTCATGGACTACACCGCGAAAATCGCCACCAACGTCGCCTCCATCCCACGCTCCGGGATTCGCGATTTCTTCGAACTCGTCATCGGCCGCGATGATGTCATCTCGCTCGGCGTCGGCGAGCCGGACTTCGTCACCCCATGGCACATTCGCGAGGCTGCCATCTACTCGTTGGAAAAAGGCCAAACCACCTACACCTCCAATCTCGGGCTGCTTTCCCTCCGGAAATCCATCGCCCGTTACGTCGGGGATTTTTT
>JBBRIB010000281.1:0-4887 GCA_038221745.1 Verrucomicrobiales bacterium | reverse complement strand
CGGGGTGATAATATCATCGGCATTGTAGATGACATTGAGCGTGCCGTTGGCGATTGGATTTACCGGATTCATGGTCACCTCGTAAAGACGGCCCAGACGGTTCGGTCCGCTGCCACCGGTCACGCCGAGATACAAACTGCGGGTCGGCGCGGTGGGATCGAACTCAATGTCTTCCACGCGGACAAAGCCAAAGGCTCCGGCTGCATCTGCGGCGGTGGCAAGGTCGTTGGCATTCATGTTCTTGCCATTAGGAACTTCCACCCATTTGGTTGGTAGGCTGCCGGAAGTGAAGGTGCCTTCATTGTCCTGCTGGTCACGACCTGCGAGCACGTAGATTTTCCCTCCGGTGAAGCCGTTTTTGTCGAGCACGCTGCTGGAGCGGCGTTGCTTGGTCCCGACATACATATAGACGAAGGAAGGGGAACCACCGTCTTCCGAAGAGATGATTACTGTCTGCGCATCACGGCGAGGCTGGACGAGGGTGGTTTCCCGCACGACACGGCCCAAGTCCGGGAGGGTGTGCATTTTCCCATCAACCACCATCACGGATTGCGATCCGGCGGCATCATAGTTACCGGAACCGGATTCCTCGTTGGTAAGGAACATCGGGCGATCCATTCCATGTTCCGGACCGGCAAAGGAGCCGGAGCAAAAGCGGGTGAAGGCTGGGCCGGATGCGCCGCGTGGCGGTTCGCTGGCATGGAATGTATTTCCCAAGAAGAGTTCCTTATGCGCAGGGCCCCCGCTGAGGATGCTGCCATCTGTGGCTAGATCGAAACGCGAGACGAAGGCACCGCGGAAGGTCGCCTGGCCTGGGAGCGGAGTCGTCTGAACGCTGCTTGGGGTTTCGTGTGCGACAAACAGGATGTTTTTGCCGGAAGTGCGATCTTTATAGACTCCCATGGCGTCCGGGATGCCAGCGAAGGCAAACTCAGATCCGGTGTAGCCGAACCCTGATGTCAAAGGCACCCGATCGCCAGTCGTGATAATGGGTTCGTAATCAAAGTTTGAGGATGAGGTGGCAAGGAGATACGGGAATTCAGCCGTCTTGAAGCCCTGCGCTTGCAGGGAGGAAGCCAGCGCGAGACCGGCAAGGGTAGTAAACGATGTTAGTTTCATGGTATTATGATATGATTAGGAGGAGAATTTACATTTATGCACGGCGGCGGCGGAGCAAAGCCAGCATACCGAGGCCGCCGATTAAGGCGGTGGATGGCTCTGGAACGGCCACTGAGGACATTCCCACTCCGGGTCCAAAGCTACCGACCGCGGTGGCTGCTCCAGTGGCTGGATTGATGGAATAGAGCGAGGAAGTGAGGCCATCCGTGGAGAGTGAGGCAAACAGGTTTCCATCCCAATCGACGACGAGACCGCCGAAGGAGACGACATCGACTCCGAGGAGGCCGACAGGAGTCAGTTCACTTCCAGCCGGGAAAAGGGGATCGAAACTCGTGGAGAGGCTGTCGCTTGTTGCATCAATTGCAAAGGCGGTGCTGAAACTTGGATCGATGCCGAGTCCGAAGATGGAAGGTGTACCGCCACCCGCGTAGGTGAAGTTTGGATTCGCTGTCGCGGCACCGGCAAGGCTTAGCGAGAAGTTCTCGGCATTGTCACCTGCGTAGGCGAAGTTGTCATTGAAGGGATCATAAGCGAATCCCGCGTTGAAGCCTGCCGGGCTGAAACCTGCCGAAACAAGCGTGGCCGCACCCCCAAGATTGATGGTGTAGATGTTCGCGTTGTTATCGATTCCATACAACTGGAAAGTGCCGGAAGCCGCACCGGGTCGGGCCGTTAGGTTCAGGATTGAACCATTGGCATTCGGGGTGATCCCATCCGCATCGAACAATCCTGTGATCGTCACGGATGAGAGAAAAGTGGAGGGGGAGGAGGTATTGAAGCTGACCAGGTTGTTGTCAGTGGTAACACCAAAAAGCGCGGCGGCGGAGGCCACGGGAATCGATGCCAGCGAGGCGAATGCAATGAGAAGGAATTTGTGTTTCATCAGTTGGTTAGATTTAGAGGTTGGGAGTTGATATCAAAGTCACCTTGGTCAAGTGCGTGCCGCAGTGATGTCGGACAATAAACAAATCGCGCAAGGCTCCCGCGAAGTTTTCTTTGCGACGAAATCGTCATGTGACGATTTCGTTGGTGACGCTTTCGTCACTGGAACTTTTTGAGAAGACTGGCATGCAAGATCGCGAATCAAGACGATCATTTGAAAACCAGTGTATTCGATTGATTTCGGTATTCAATAGTCTCTGATGGAGCGTTCCTGTTTGCCGTAGCTCCCGCAAAGTCATGTGAACATTTCTTCACAATCGGATTGTTGTCGGCTAGGAAGATTGGACTTTCTATTATGAAGCGTGGCTGGTGATGTCGCGATAAACCCTTTATTCTCTCAAAAATGAAAAATTTATTCAGTATAACGGCCCGAGTCTTTCTCTTCCTCATGTCCAGCCTTGGTCATGCGCCTGGTGCTTCCTACGTGGAATCCATCAGTGGTGACCTCTCCTCACTTGCAGAAACTCCGACGTTCATTCCAATCGATCTTGGCTCAAACACCGTTTCCGGGACGGTACAGGCCTCGTTGGACGTCCGCGATTACTTTGCCTTCACCATCCAGCCTGGGCATTCACTAACGGGAATTTTCCTCCTTAACTACATTGACGGGAATAGCGGGGCGCCGGGCAATCAAGGCTTCATCCACATTGATGAAGGCCTCACATCGATTTTGCCGGTTTCGGGAACTGCATTGTTGGGAGGGCATCATCTTGACCGGGAGATTTTCCCGTCAGCGGCCACCAACGTTTTAACGATTCTATCAAAAGCGCCGCTTACGGGCAGCGGATTCAAGGTGCCGCTCGGGCCTGGTAGCTACACCATCAATGTGCAGCAAACCGGGCCGCAACTCACCGCCTACGCGCTTGCGCTGGAAGTGGTGCCGGAGCTAGGTAGTGCCTTCTTGCTGTCCATCGGGGCAGGAGCGGCGGTGGCCACAAGGCGGCGCAAGTAGGGGTTGATTTCCTTCACTCCGACCTCAGTGTGGGGCCGTGGGGAGGGTTCATTTTGAGATTTGCAGCACTTTTTGTGGTAAAAGTGCCTCATCCTCTGAGGGAATCCTCTTGCCAAGGTGAATTTGTGCCGATAGTCAATCGCCCACGCGAGACGTTAAGCGTTCTGCCTGAAAGCCGTATGAAGTTAGCGAAACTGCTTAAACCGGACCAAATCATCCTTGATATGAAGGCGGTGGAGCATTGGCCATCCATCATTGAATTGGTGCAACGTTTGGTGCAATCGGGGCAACTGCCGCAAGCGCAGCAGGATGAAATGCTCGAGGCCTTCCGCACCCGTGAGGAACAGGTGAGCACAGGAATCGGGCTCGGAGTGGCGATTCCGCACGCATTTTCGGATCATCTGGACCGGGTGATCGCGGTTTTCGGGAAATCCCGGTTGGGGATCGATTTCCAATCGCTGGACGATAAGCCGGTGCACATCATCATCCTGTTCATCGTGCCGCGGAAGGAATACCATATGCATCTGCAAACTCTGGCGGCGATCGCCAAAATGTTCACCAACATCGAAGTCCGCCGTCAGCTCAATGCGGCGGAGAGTTGCGAGGAAATTCTCGCAATTTTCGAGTCGAAGCCATCTCGCGTGGGTGCTTGAATACGGCAGACGAATTTTATGACGCTTCTTCAGCAACTTGAACACCGGCTCGCCGCCGCCTTGACCGCCACTTTGGGCGAAGCCGCCAAGGCAGCTGTGACGGTTGCCACGGATTTACGCTTCGGCGATTATCAATCCAATGCGGCGATGGTTTTGTCCAAACAACGCAAGACCAATCCCCGGGCACTCGCGCAGGAGATCATTGATCGCCTCGATCTCACGGAGCTCGCCACGGCGGACATCGCTGGCCCGGGCTTCATCAACTTTCGCATTTTACCCGCAGCCTATGCCGCGCACGTGCGGATGCTATTGGTGGACGAGCGGTTGGGCGTGCCTGCCACGGGTGCGGGCCGCACGGTGGTGGTGGATTTCTCCGCGCCCAATGTGGCGAAGCCGATGCATGTGGGGCATATCCGCTCGACGATCATCGGGGATTCGCTGGCGCGGATTGCCCGGTTTTTGGGATTCAATGTCATTGCGGACAATCATATCGGTGATTGGGGCACGCAGTTCGGCATGATCCTGCACGGGTGGAAAACCAAACGCAATGCCGCGGCGTTGGAAGCGGATCCGATTCCAGAATTGGTGCGTATCTATCGTGAGGTGAATGCTAAGATCAAAGCGGACGATGGGCTGCTGGAGATCTGCAAGGCTGAGCTGGTGAAACTCCAGGCGGGTGATGCGGAGAATCTGGAGATATGGCAAACGTGCATTGATGTTTCCAAAAACGGCCTTCAAAAAATCTATGACCGGCTTGGGGTGAGGTTTGATTATTGGTTGGGTGAAAGTTATTATAATGATCGCCTGGCAGGCTTGGTGGATGAGTTCCTTGCCCAAGGAATCGCCCGCGAGAGCAATGGTGCGGTTTGTATATTTTCAGATGGCACGAAAGCATTGGAAGAAGACCCCTTCAAAGTGCACCGCGAGGATGGCTGGAATGATAATCCGGCGCTGATCCGCAAGGCGGATGGGGGATTCCTCTACGCGACGACGGATCTGGCAACGATTCAATACCGGATCGATGAATGGAAAGCGGACCATGTCTGGTATGTGGTCGGCGTGCCGCAGCAGCTTCATTTCCGCCAGCTTTTCGAGGCGGCGGCGCGTTGGGGGAAAACGGGGGATTTCAAACACGTTGCCTTCGGTTCCATTTTGGGGGACGACCGCAAATTGATGAAGACCCGCTCTGGCGATAATGTGCAGCTCACAGATGTGTTAGAG
>JBBRIB010000280.1:0-4906 GCA_038221745.1 Verrucomicrobiales bacterium | reverse complement strand
CCTCCGTGAGACCCCTTGCCGCCAATTGGCCACTCACCCCACGGTCGGGCATGAATTTCCCGATGATGGCCACTCTTTGCGTTCCTGCGAGGGCGATGAGCCGGGCAAGGGAGGCGCGGGTTTCTTGGTCCATTCCTAGGTTTTGTGCGACTCGCAGTTCGATCCGAGGGACCGAAGTCGCTCGGCGGAAACGGGCCGATTGGATTTCACTATTCACTTTGTCAGACAAAGTATGTGGCGGTGAAGTTGGGCGAAAGCGTTGCATGACAACTCACTTTGTATCGCAAAGTGAAATTTGGACAAGCGAATTATTTTCCAAGATCGAGAATTTTTTCGAGCACCGAGAGGTAAGCGATGAAGGCTTGGCGACCGGCGGGCGTGAGGGTGTAGAGGGTCTGCGGGCGACCGTCGCCGGAGAGTTTTTCACCGCTGATGAATTCGGATTTCTCGAGCGTACGCAGGTGGGTGATGAGATTTCCGTCGGACATATCGAGCTGGGATTTGAGATCCTGAAATGCCCACGAGTCCACGCGGGAGGCGAGCAGGGTCATGATCGAGAGCCGCCCCTTTTCGTGAATGGTTTTATCGAGTTGGGAAAAATCGATCATGCGGCAGACTCCTCGCGAGTGGCGGTGGTAACGATCAATGCCCCATAAATCATGTGGAAGCCGCCGAAAGCGATGGCCATCAGTTGCGAGCCGTTGGTGCGGGAAGCCCATTGGGCGAACAAATCGACCACCCCGGTCACCCCAGATAGCCCGCCGACACCGAAGACGACAAACGCCCAACCCAGCCACACCATGGACTTGGGGGCAAACTCGCGGATGGCGAGCAAGGCCAGGCCGTAATGCAGGATCCACAGGCAAGCCGCTGGTTTTTCCGCGCCGCTCCGCACGAACAGCAATCCAAGGAATCCCCCAGCGATCAAGGACGGCAGAGCCCCGCGGATGGCGACCCGCAGTCCGGAACTCCAGAACGGGCGTTTGTGGGCCGCCTTCATCCGGAAAATTTGAAACACGTTGAAAGCCAGCACCATGGCCAGCCCACCGAGCCACCAACTCGCCCATGCCCAGCCGTGGCGCCCTTCGGAAAGCCAGGCCGCTGCCAAGGCCGCCGCTCCGCCGATCAGCGCGGTTTCCCCGGATAACGCCCGGAAAATCGTCGCCCGCTCCATCACCCTACGGATAATCCGCAACTGCTCCACTGCTTCTTCACGCGCCGTCATTCCTTGCTTTGTCACACAAAGCGAAACCCTTGGCAAGCGATTAACCCTGCGTTCTAACCCAGCTTCCCAGCACGAAGGACAGATCTTCTCAAAAATTGCGGCTAAAATGGCTTTGCCGCCAAGATGCCAAGGGAGGAAAGGAAAGAATTCAAACGTTAAGCTCACCAAACTTTGATGCGGCCGCATCAAAGTTTGGTGAGCTTAAGGCTTGAGTCGACGGGGCGGGTTGTGATTGATCCCTTTTAAGGTCTCGATTCAAAAGGGTGGCATGCGGTTTATTCATCGGGACGAGTATGGGGGCAAGAGCAGGAAATGGATCGCGAGCGGTGACTAATCCGCACTGGGCATCTGGGCGGAGAAAAATTCTCCATCGTTCTGCGCTCACTATTTCGTTTGTAGGGGTCGGGCGTTTCAACGCGCCAACCGCGTCCGTGCTTGCGCTCGTTCCGTTCCTTTCCAATTCTTCCGGCATGCTCCAAAACGTCAGCGCCCTCAAGAAACTTCTGTTGGAAAAATCCGTCCGCACCGGAAATTTCACTCTCGCCTCCGGTAAACAAAGTGATCTCTACATTGATTGCCGCGTGACCGCTCTCGACCCCTTCGGAGCCCATCTCATCGGTGATCTCGGCTGGCACGCAGTCCGCTCGAAGATTCACTCGGAGCATCTCAATATCCAAGCGATCGGCGGCATGACCTTGGGCGCCGATCCCATTTCACTTGCCGTGGGGATGGCCTCCGCCGCCCAGCATCCCGGTGAGGCGCTGCAAGTCTTCACTGTCCGCAAGGAGCCGAAGGGTCACGGCGCGGGAAAACAAATCGAAGGAAATTTCAAATCGGGCGATACGATTATCGTCGTTGATGATGTGATCACCACCGGCGGCTCGACTCTCAAGGCAATCGACGCCATCGAGCGCGAGGGCGGAAAAGTGGCTTTCGCCCTCGTGCTGGTGGACCGTGAAGAAGGAGGCAGGCAGGCGATCGAAGCCCGCGGGATTCACGTCATTTCACTATTCACCAGAACGACATTGTTGGAGTAGGACTGGGGAACCTGCGCAAGGACGAAAGATTTTCCGCAAGACGCGGCAGCCACAAAGGGAGCGTGGACATCTTGTCCGCATTGCCAATGAGCACCAAAAGACGAGCGGCGAATGCCTCCGTAATTTCACACCCCATTGGCACAGCCGCAGAATGCGGCAGCCACATTGGGGAGCCAAATAGGGAGGCTGTGGGCTTGATAAAATTCCCCCACGCGATCGCGTAATATTTCGGAGCTTGGCAAGGACGGGATGTCTTGATATTTCATGAACGTTGATTTCCTCGTTCCAACCCTCTAAAGCTTTGGTCCTGCTCGTGGCCTCGTGCCTTGTGTGGGTTCTTGGGATCTCTACCGCGCTGGTATTCTTCTTTGGCTCGGATGTCAAACTGGGTTGGATTCTAGCAGGCTCACTGGTTTTTTCCGCGATAATGTGGCTGATGGTGATGGCACGCGAAATCCGCCAAGCCATCGATCTTTCGGAGTATCACATCGCTGGAGACTCCTTGATCGAGCAGTGTAGGGCTACTCCGACACCTGTTGCCCAACCCAAAGCGATCTCCGACGGAGCAGGCTCCTCATTCTTCGCAGCGGATCCAGTGAAAAGAGCTCCCGCCCGCATCCGGACCCCACGGCGCCGCTCCATCGCACTTCCGCGCAAGCCGGCTCCCGGGCGTTGAATTTCCTTCCAAGGGTTTGACATCCTCGCCAGGAAAGAAACATTGGGGGCATGTTCGAGACCGCAGGAAACATCAAACTGATTAACGACACCCAAAGCTTCCCCAGTGGCTTCACCAAACGGGAATTCGTCGTCACCACAGGCAAGGACAAGTATCCGCAGGATTTGAAGTTCGAGGTGGTGAAAGACAAGTGTTCGCTTTTAGACAACTACGAGGTCGGCCAAGAGGTGCAGGTGACCTTCGATATCCGAGGCAACGAGTATAACGGCAAATATTACGTGAGCCTCTCGTGTTGGAAAATCCAAGGAGGCGATGGCAGTTCCGAGCCATCCCGCGGCGCGAGCAGCGCCCCTTCCAGCAGTCGTGCGACTTCGAATGCGGAGCCATCCATGGCGGATCTTCGGAACGACGATGACTTCGATGATGACCCTCCGTTCTGAGTGATGTTGGTCCTTCACACCATGGATTAAACAATGGCCCACTGAAAGAAACTTCCAGATTACAAAGTATCCTGCGTTACACTTTGTAAATCATGCGTCTTCAGCGATATGCCCCAGCGAGTTTTCCGGCCTTGGATTGTTCCAAGATCGGGCTCGTCTGCGCTTGTCTTGGCCTGCTTGGATTTGCGCCCGCATCGCTGGCGGATGATGCGGCATTTTTTGAAAAAGGCCGGGTGATTTATCAAAAGCTCTGCGTGGAATGCCATGGAGCCAATGGCGAAGGGGTGGCGGACGAGTATGATGAGCCGCTTTACGGAGAAAAAAGTCTGTCTGCTTTGGCGAAACGAATTGATCGCACCATGCCCGAGGGCGAGGAACATCTCTGCGTGGGTGAAGATGCGGAGGCCGTCGCCAAATACATCTACGATCGTTTTTACTCGCCCCAGGCGCGAGCGCAGACCGCCCCTGTGAAGCGGCAACTCTCACGCCTCACCAGCAACCAATTCCGTGAATCCGTGGCCGATCTGGTGGGCGAGTTCCACTGGGATGAAGGAAAACTCAAAACCACAGATCGCGGCCTTGAGGCCAACTACTGGGGTAATAGTAATTTCGGTGAATCCGTGAGCGGTATGCCACTATCGGAAAAAGGCAAAATTCATTTCGCGCGGCGGGATGATCAGGTGAATTTCAATTATGGTGCTGCCACACCGAATGATGAGCTTTTTGGTTCCGAAGAATTTTCCGCCAGATGGGAAGGCTCGCTGTGGGTGGAGGAAAGCGGAGTTTATGAAATCCTGATTCGCACTGAAAACGGTGCCCGCTTCTATCTGAACGAGCTATGGGCCGAGCCGCTTCTGGATGCCAGTGTCAGCTCAGGGTCAGAAGTTCGAGAGTTGAAAGCAAGCGTCAGGCTGCTCGGAAATCGCGCCTATCCCATCAAGCTCGAGTTCTTCAAACTCAAGGAAAAATCCGCCTCCGTTTCGCTCCAATGGAAAAAACCGAACGGAATATTGGAACCCATTCCACGCGCGAATCTATCGCCTGAAAAAGTGCAGAAGAGAACCTTCGTGGTCGCGAATCCATTTCCACCCGATGATGCCAGCGACGGATACGAACGCGGAACGAACGTCTCCAAAGAATGGCTGGAAGCGGTCAATCAAGCGGCGCTGGATACCTCGGAAAACGTGGCCAAACGGCTCAATGAAATGGTCGGCATCAAATGGGATGAAGTCCTGGAACCCGCGGCCCGGCGGGTGAAGTATCAGGAGTTTCTCAAGAAATTCGCATCGCGTGGCTTCCGCCGTCCGATGACGGATGATGAATTCAAACAATGGAGTGGCCCGATGTTTGAAAAAGCGGGTGAAAAACCGGAAGCTGCGGTGAAGAGTGGCGTGATTTCTGTTCTGGTTTCACCGCGGTTTCTCTATCCGGATCTTGGCGAATCAGAAGCGGCGGACGGCTTCGCAATCGCCGCCCGTCTCGCCCTGGTGCTTTGGGATTCCGTCCCGGACCGCCCGCTGCGCGAAGC
>JBBRIB010000279.1:0-4974 GCA_038221745.1 Verrucomicrobiales bacterium | reverse complement strand
CTCCACAAACCACATCGATCATAGTTCACCCAACGGGTTAACAAAAAAACCGCCGGAAGGATCCGGCGGTTTCGAAATTTAACGTGTCAAAACAATGATCAGGCGAGAGTGCCTTCTTCCTTGTCTTCGTCGCACTCTTTGTCTTTGCACTTACCGGCAAGGGTGCCTTCTTCTTTGGCTTCGTCGCACTCTTTGTCCTTGTCTTCGCATTTGCCAGCAAGGGTGCCTTCTTCCTTGTCCTTGTCGCACTCTTTGTCCTTGTCTTCGCACTTACCAGCGAGTGTGCCTTCTTCCTTGGCTTCATCGCACTCTTTGTCCTTGTCTTTGCATTTGCCAGCGAGGACGGAGCCTTTTTCCTTGGCTTCATCGCAATCTTTGTCTTTGTCTTCGCATTTTCCAGCGAGGACGGTGCCTTCTTGTTTTTCTTTGTCACACTTGCCTTTTTCGCAATCTTCAGCGAAAGCGAGCGGGGCGATGATGAATGATGCGCAGAGAGCGCCGAGGAGCAGTTTCATAGGATTGATTTGGTTCGTTTGTTGATTAATTTCTTACTTCGCGTTGGAAGCTAGCGATAGAATAACGTCACGCCAACGAAATTTATTCAGAAATTTTCATTTCGAGTGAAAAATTTCCAGGCACCCATTGGAAACCTCGGGAATCGGGCAAGGTTGCGGAGAATCCGCACGATTTTCCATCCACCAATCGCCCATTTTAGCTTGGCCCGGGCGAGATTCCATAATAAGCCCCGGCCCGCCCGTGTCATTATCCGTCCTTTCTACCGATCCCTCCAGCGCCGCCCGCCGTGGCCGCTTGGTCTTGCCCCACGGCACTGTGGAAACTCCGATTTTCATGCCCGTCGGCACCCAAGGCACGGTCAAGACGCTGCATCCCAAGGAGCTGGAGGAACTCGGGGCACAAATCATTTTGGGTAACACCTATCATCTGTGGCTGCGGCCCGGGCATGAGATCATCCGTGAATTGGGCTGCCTGCATGGATTCTCCACCTGGCAGAAGCCGATGCTCACGGATTCGGGCGGTTTCCAGGTTTGGTCACTGGCCAAGCTCCGCAAAATCACCGAAGAAGGCGTGCGTTTTTCAAATCACCTTGATGGCTCCAAAATGCTGCTCACCCCTGAGCTGAGCATGGAAATCCAAGGGGCGCTCGGCTCGGACATCGCGATGCTCTTCGATGAATGCCCGCCCTACCCTTGTGATGAGGGGTATGCTGCAAAGTCGCTCGCGCTCACCAGCCGATGGGCGAAGCGCTGCAAGGAATGGGTCGCCACCCATGAGCCTCGCTCGGGTAGCGGCAGGCAGCAGCACTTCGGAATCGTCCAAGGCTCGATCTACGCGGATCTGCGCGAGCAATCCGCCCGCGAGCTGGTGGCGCTGGACTTCGACGGCTATGCCATCGGCGGTGTGTCAGTGGGCGAGCCCGAGCATGAAATGTTCCGGGCCATCGAAAATACGGTGCCATTTCTCCCGGAAAACAAGCCTCGCTACGCCATGGGCCTCGGCACGCCGCCGCAGATTCTTGAAATGATCGCACGCGGCGTGGATCTGTTCGATTGCGTGATGCCCACCCGCATCGCCCGCCACGGGATGGCGATGACCCTGGATGGGCCGATCAATATCAAGAACCTCATTCACGCCAAAGACCCCCGGCCGGTCTGTGAAAGCGCCCACCCTCATGTGGCCGGATTTTCCCGTGCTTACCTCCGCCACCTCTTCCGCGCGGGCGAAATCCTCGGTTTGCGGTTGCTTTCCTTTCACAATCTGCATTTCTACCTGCGCCTCGTCGCAGGTGCGAGGGACGCCATCGAAGCGGGAAATTTTTCCGACTTCAAAAATTCCTTCATCCAACGCTACACACGCCAAGATCCACCATGACTCCTACCGCCATTTCCTCAATCCAGTTTTTCGTCGCGCAAGCCGCCACCCCGCCTGCTGGCCCTACCAGTTTTTTAGGTAATCCGATGGTCATGATGGTCCTGATGGTCGTCATGTTTTATTTCCTTCTCATCCGCCCGCAGCAAAAGCAGCGCAAGGAGACCGCAGCCCGCATTGCCGCCCTTCAGAGTGGCGACAAGGTGGTGACCACCGCCGGAATCCACGGCATCGTTCATAATGTGAAGGACCACACGGTAGTCATCAAAGTGGCGGAGGGCACGATGCTCGAGTTCGACAAGCCCGCCATCGCCACCGTGCATAAAAAAGACACTTCCGCCAAGTAATCCCGCCTGATTTCATCGCTTCCGCGCCCCATTCCGGGAGCCACCCAACGCCGTTTCCACCATGCTTGCCACAAATATTCTTCAAGACCCACTCGCACTCTTTCTTACCGGGCTGACCCTGATGGGGATGTTCTTTTGGTATTTCGCCACCGAGATCGAGCGCCGCAAACGGAATATAGGCACAATTCTCACCATCGGCGTGGCCGCCCTCTGCGTGCTCGCCGCCACCCCGCCGAAAGAGCGCCTCAAAGGCGGTATCGATATCCTCGGCGGCTCTTCATTTTCCCTCCGCATCCAGGAGCGCGAAGATGAAACCGGCCAAAAATTACCGATCACCACCGAGCAGGTGGACCAAGCCATCACCGTCATCGAAAAGCGCCTCAACGGCATGGGCACCGCCGAGCCACTCATCGCCCGCCAAGGCGATGACGGCATCCTCGTGCAAATGCCCGGAGTGGAGGCCGAGGAATCCAAAAAAATCCGCGAGACGCTCGAAAAAGTGGCCAAACTCGAACTCCGCCAAGTCAGCCCGCGCAATGATGAAGTCGGCCCTAACGGAAAAACCCTCGCGGATCGCGTGGCCACGGGCGATGAAATCGTTCCCGGCTACAAGGTCTTTCAGCACAAGCACAAGGACTCTGATAAAAACGAGATCATCCAGCCGATCCTTCTCAGCAGCCGCATGGCACTCGGCGGATCCGACATTGCCAATGCCTACCCCTCGCCCCAGCAGAACGATGCCGTGGGCATCACTCTGAATGGCGATGGCGCTGATAAAATGATCGCTCTTACCAAAGACATGCGCTCGGGAGTGGACCGCATCGCCATCGTCCTTGATGGCGAGGTGATCAGCGCACCCACCGTCAACCAAGTGCCGCTGGGCAAGCAATTCATCATCGAGGGGCTCAGTGAGCCGGGCGAAGTCAAGGATCTCGCGAGTTCGCTGATGAATCCGTTGGAAAACCCGCTCATCGTGGATGAAGAGCGCAGTGTTTCCCCCACTCTCGGTTCTGCGGTGGTCAAGCAGGGCTTGCTTGCCGGCATGCTCGCCCTCGCATTCACCTTCGTTTTCGTGCTGATTTACTACCGCGTCTCGGGATTCATCGCCATCATCGGCCTGATTCTCAATATGGTGATGCTCTTCGGCATCATGGCCATGTTCGGCTTCACCTTCACCCTGCCGGGCATCGCCGGGATGATCCTCACCATCGGCATGGCCGTGGATGCGAACGTGCTCATCTACGAGCGCCTCCGCGAGGAAATGGCCCATGGCAAGACTCTCAAGCAGTCCATCGAGGCGGCTTATGAAAAAGCCTTCACCGCCATCTTCGATGCGAACATCACCTCGCTCATCACCGCCGTGATCCTCTTCTGGCTGGGCAGCGGCAGCATCAAAGGCTTCGCCATCACTCTCACCATCGGGCTGCTTTCCTCAATGTTTTCCGCCATTCTCGTCACGCGGGTTCTTTTCCGCTGGTCGCTCGATGGCAAGATTTTCACCACCCTGAGCTTCCTCAATTTGATCAAATCCGGAAACTTCAACTTCCTCGGCAGCCGCCGGATTTGGATCACGGCCTCACTTGTCATGGTCGCCATTTCAATCGGTGCCTTTGTGATTAGAAAAGACCGCGCCCTAGGCGTCGATTTCACAGGCGGCACCCGCATTCAATTCCTGCTCGGTAAGGAAAAAACCATTTCCACCGAGGAGGTGACCAAGGTCCTCAGCAGCATCCAGCTCAGCAAGGCTGCCTTCCCACAAGAGGAGAATAATCCCTCGTCCGGCGCCCTGCTCACCGTGCGCTGCGCCACTGCGGACTCGGAAGCCATCATCAACAAGCTGCGCGAAGCGATTCCCATTCTCGCCGAGCGCAGTCCTGAAACCCAGAAATACGTGATCGATGTGAGCAAAGACGAAGTCTCCGCCCTCATCGGTGGCACCTTCATGAAGCAATCCATCATCGCCCTGGTGCTTGGCTTGCTCGGCATCATGGGATACATAACGATTCGCTTCGAATTCTCGTTCGCACTCGGCGGATTCATCGCCATTCTCCACGATATCGTCATCTCTCTGGGCATCGTCGTGCTGCTTGGCGGCGAGCTGTCTCTCATCCACGTCGGTGCGATTCTGACCATTGCGGGGTACTCGATCAATGACACGATCATCATCTTCGACCGGATCCGGGAAAACCTCCTTCTTCAGAGTGGCTCCATCGAACGCATCATGAACGATGCCATCAATGCGACACTTTCCCGAACGGTTCTCACCTCGGGTGCCACCCTCATCAGCGTGGCCATTCTCACATTCCTCGGCGGCGATGCCTTGGCGGACTTTGGCTTCATCATCTTCATCGGCATCATCGTCGGAACCTTCTCCTCGATCTTCATCGCCTCCCCCATCGTGTTGTGGTGGAGCAATCGCAAAGGTGGCAGCCTCCACAAGGACGTGCTTTCCTCTGCTGCGAAAGCCGAGTCCATCGCTGCCGCGCCTTGAGGCGTTGTTCCCTGTCTCGTCATGGTTCGTGGATTCATTCCACATTTCTGGCGGGACTCCTCCCGGACGCGCGAAATCGGAGCCACGCCCTGGCGACCCGTTAATATTTGCGTAATCATAGCGCACATTTTGCGGGATAACTGTGGCTTGGTTTTTCTTTAAAAAAGAATATAACTCTGTAATACACTGGTATTGAATGGGTTGTGTGAAATCAAGATTATTAGGCCCACGACCTGCGACCTAGTCAGC
>JBBRIB010000278.1:0-4975 GCA_038221745.1 Verrucomicrobiales bacterium | reverse complement strand
TGCGGCAAGGCATTTGTCGGTTTCCCGTGAGCTGCTTGACCGCTTCGGGACGGTGGGTGCCTTCTATGCCAATTCCCAGAAAATGTGGATTCTCATCGGTAGCGTGGTGTATTTTGCGGTGGCCTTGTTGGACTACCGCTGGATTCGGTGGCTTGGTATCCCGTTTTACGCGGTGAGTATGGGGTTGATGCTCGCTGCAATGGCCCAAGATGACAATGTCCACCGACTCAGACTGGGTGGTTTCAGTTTCCAGCCTGCTCAGTTGGGAATTGCTTCGGGCATCGTTCTCATCGCTTGGCTGATGCAGGATTTGCCGAAACTTCACCGCTGGTTCGCCGCCCCTTTCATTCGTATCGGGATGATCGGAGTCTTGGCGGCAATTCCGTTTCTCATCGTCATGAAAATGGGGGATATGGGATCGGCCTTGGTTTGGATTCCTGTCTCAATCGTTGCTCTGCTGATGGGCGGGATTCCATTTCGCTACCTCTCCTTCATGTCATTGATTGCAGCGGGGTGTATTCCGCTGATCTATTTTGTTGCGTTGCCTTTGGTTTCCGAGCGGGGTCCTGAGCGAATTGATATCTGGTTGCGAATGATGCAAGGCAAGGAAGTCGATATCGCAGGGGCCGGCTATGCTCCTTACAACGTCTCGATGGCGGTGGGTAAAGCGGGTTGGAAAGGCGTGGGTTGGAACGCGACGACGGAGCAGGGTTCACTTCACGACAAGCGCTTCATTCCAGTGGATACCGCCCACAACGACTACATTTTCGCAGTGATCGCAGAGGAACTCGGTTTTCGCGGAAGCCTTTTACTTCTAACGGCGTTCGCGCTTTTATTGATTCAGGCACTCTTCATCGCATTCTACAGCCGTGATGTATCCGGCCGCCTGCTGGTCTGCCTAGTGGTGGCATTGCTGTTTGCCCATATTTTTGAGAGTATCGGCATGTGTGTGCTGATCATGCCGATCACGGGGATTCCACTGCCGCTGGTGAGTTATTCCGGCACCTTTGTGATGATCTGCATGTTTTTGCTGGGTCTTGTGCAAAGCGTATGGATCCATCGCAATCGAAAATCAGGTCTTCAGATCAAAGGCGCGGAGGCATAGATTATAGGCTTGAGAGGGCTTCATCGATCACGGCGATCATGAAATCCGCGTCCGCTCGGTGGATGCACATTGGTGGCTTGATGCGTAAGGTGTTACCCCAAAGTCCGCCCTTGCCAATCAGCAGCCCGAGATCTTTGCAACGTTCAAAGACTTCTGCACAAGCCTCTTTCGCGGGTTCTTTGGTGGCGCGGTCTTTTACAAGCTCGATACCTAACATGAGTCCCTTGCCCCGAACGTCGCCGATGATTGGGTGTTTTTCCGCGAGGCGATGGAAACCGGCTGTAAGACGGGCACCGATCTCAAGCGAGTTCTTCTGCAGCCCTTCTTTATCGATCACCCGCAGCACGGCGCGGCCTTGGGCACAGCTTACAGGATTTCCACCAAAGGTATTGAAATGGATGCGGCTTGCGAGAGTGCGTGCGATTTCCGGTGTGGTGACCACTGCGGCGAGCGGGCAGCCATTGCCGATTCCTTTAGCCATGGTCACGATATCCGGCATCACCCCTTGGGTTTCAAAACCCCAGAAATGGGTGCCTGTACGGCCAAATCCCGCTTGGACCTCATCTGCGATGCACAATCCACCCGCGTCACGAGCGTGGGCGTAGGCATGTTGCAGATAGCCGTCGGGGAAAACCACACTGCCACCCACGCCTTGAATCGATTCCGCGATGAATGCGGCGATCCTTCCGGAGGTGCAAAACTGGACCGTTTCGTGAATATCCGCCGCATACTTTTTACCCGCGTCGGGGTCTTCCGGGCCATATTGACCACGATAGAGATCCGGCATCCGGGCGTGCGTCACTCCGAAGGAATGCGGCACGTTGAATTTCCAGGTATGGTGGGAAGTGAGTGCCATGGTGCCTGGACTGCCGCCGTGGTAAGCATTCCGCAGGGCAATCAGATCATAGTTCCCGGTATAGGCGCGGGCCATCAGGATGGCGAGGTCATTTGCCTCCGATCCGGAATTCACGAAGTAACACACTTTCAAGTCTCCGGACATTTTGGCTGCCAGCTCTTTGGCATATAAAGCGATGCCGGGGTTCAGATAGATTGTGGTGGTGTGTTGGATCGTTTCATTCTGGGTGTTTGCTGCTTTGACGACCTCCGGGTGGCAGTGGCCCACGCTTACCGTGACGATTCCGCCAAAGCCATCCAGATAGCGGCGGCCCTTTTCATCGAAGAGATACTGCCCTTTCCCTTCCACAATCATGATGGGTTTCTTATAGTAGTGGAAGATCGCCGGGTTCACGTAATGTTTGCGCATTTCGAGAACCTCCTCGGGTGAGGGGCCCGTGTAGGGAATGGGAGTGTGGTTGTAATCAGGAAGCGTGGCCATGGTTAGAGGGATGATGAGTTGACAGGTGCGGGGGAAATTTTTCTGAAGAGGAGATACAAAATGAATCCGAGTCCGAAGCCTACAAACCACGCTTGTTGGTAGATGGCGGACAGCCACGGTGGGATGTGATCCAGAACTTTGGTTTGTGCCAGAAATCCCGGTAGATTCGGTAGAACGGCGAGGGCGAATGCGGCGAGCGCGGCGAGGCTGAAGCCGTTGGTATAGCGGTAGATCCCATCTGACTGATAGAGTGCATCCACGTTCAGGAATTTTTTCCGAAGCACATGGTAATCTGCAATCATGATTCCAGCGATGGGACCAAGCAAGGCTCCATAGCCGATGAGCCAGGTGAAGATATAGCCACCGGGATCCTCCACCAGTTTCCAAGGCATGATGATGATGCCGATGAAGGCGGTGATCATTCCTCCCATGCGGAAGCTTATTTTGTGGGGGGCAAGGTTTGAAAAGTCATTCGCCGGGGATACCACGTTTGCGGCGATGTTTGTGGAAAGTGTGGCTACTGCGAGGATGATCAAGGCAGCGGCGGAGAGCCACTTGCTGCCGATTTTCCCCACCACTTGTACTGGATCCCAGATGGCCTCACCGAAGATGACAACGGTGGCTCCCGTGACAACAATGCCGACGAAAGAATAGAAGGCCATCGTGGTGGGCAGAGCGATTGCCTGGCCGATGATCTGATCCTTCTGAGACCTGGCAAAGCGGGAGAAGTCCGGAATGTTGAGTGATAGGGTGGCCCAGAAACCTACCATTGCGGTGAGGCCCGCACCAAAGCCGATCCAAGAGGGAGCCTTCGCTGGTGATGTCGCAGCAAACACCGCTGCGAAGCCGCCGGCCTTGCCTACAGCCCAAAGCATCAGCAGGACACCTACGGCGAGCAAGAGTGGTGCGCTCAGAATTTCCAACCATTTGATCGATTCCATTCCCTTCCAAATGAAGAAGACATTCATCAGCCAGAAGGTGAGGAAACAAAGCAGTTGAGGCACGGTAATTCCAAGGCCGGCAATGGGACTTCCTGCTTTGCTATCGAAATCGAAAATGATTGCCAATGTGGCATGCAGCGCGGCCCCGCCGAACCATGTTTGAATTCCGAACCAGCCGCAGGCGACGATTCCCCGGAGCAAGGCCGCGATGTTTGCGCCGCGGATGCCGAAGCTGGCCCGAAGCAGCACGGGGAAGGGGATTCCGTAGGCGGTGCCCGGATGGGCGTTCAGGGTCATTGGAATCAGCACGATGAGATTCCCAAGGAAGACGGTGAGGAGTGCCTGCCACCACAACATTCCATTGCTGATGAGGCTGCTGGCCATGGTGTAGGTAGGGATACAAACCGCCATGCCCACCCAGAGTGCGGCGATGTCCCAGCGACTCCACGTGCGTTGGTCAGGTGCCACGGGGGCGAGATCCGCATTGGTAAGATGCTCGTCTGCATGGATGGAGGCAGGCATGCTAGGGTTTTGGCTCGCGTTGTAGGAATTCCCCCCAGCCCGTCTCGCCGCACCAGAGTCCGTCACGGACCATCACTTTTCCCCGCACGGTCACCAGTTCCGCGCGGCCTGATACCTCACGGCCCTCGAAAGCGGAGTAGTCGGTAGCCATCGAATGGGTGCTCACGGAAATACTCCCTTTCCACTCGGGATCCCAGATCACGAGATCGGCATCACTGCCGGGTGCGATGCATCCCTTGCGTGGGTAAAGGCCGAAAATTTGCGCGGCACGCGTGCTCGCACACCGAACGAGGGTTTGGAGATCGATTCGACCCTTGCAGACTCCTTCGGTGTAGAGGAGTTTGACGCGCTCCTCCACGCTGGGAATTCCGTTCGGGATCAGGGTGAAGTTCCCCGGCTTGCCCGTGGGATTTGAGCGGGCATCCAGGCACTTTGCGGGGTCAGGGTGGCCCATGTGCTTTTGGGTGTGATAATCAAATGGAGCATGATCGGTGCCGACGGTGTGAACGGTGCCATCCGCAAGGCATTGCCATAGATAATCCTGATGTTCTTTTGAGCGGATAGGCGGACTCATCACATACTTGGCTCCCTCGAAGTTTGGCAACTCCGCATGGGTATGATCAAACACGAGATAGGGCGCAACGGTTTCGATCCACGCCTTCACCCCGCGTTTCTGCGCGGCGGTAATCGCCTCGATGGCTGGATTTTTGCGCGAAAGAGAACCTGCGCGCGTTCGTTCGGGGGCGTATCCCGCCAAGCAGGAAAGGCGGATTGAGCGGAAGCGACGGCCATGGCGACTTCCTCAGGACCACACATCGGGACACTGGCAATCACGGTCCCGCGAGAAGGATTAAAGACAGGACTGTTGCTTTTGCCAGCGATGGGAAGCCATTTTCCAGAGATATAGAGTGGGCAAACGGGGTTTTCTTCTAGGGTGGCCATTAAACAGAAGCTCAGCTTGTTTCATGCCACTCCCAAAAAACTTGGTTGCTTGGAGTCGCAGTTTTTAAATCATGAAACTATCCTCTGCGGGAGTCTTACCGATGGAGATCTGGACCTCGCCATTCGCGG
>JBBRIB010000277.1:0-4983 GCA_038221745.1 Verrucomicrobiales bacterium | reverse complement strand
CGCAGCTCGGGGTCTCGAAGGTGAATGAGAGCGGGCAGCCCATCTTGGCGAGGTAGATCGCTTCCGGCCAGCCTTCGGGGAGATCCGGCTCCGCGGGGTGGTAGATCCAGCCGGGTTCGCGGCATTCGTGGCCATCGATTTCCGGCCCCGCTTCCGCCGGGAACCATGGGCTGACGGCGGCAAGGATGGCAGCGGCGCGCTCGGGATCGTCCTCGCCGAGGTTGATTTCATAGAAGTAAAATCCTCTGGTTTCCCAATCCTCGTGCAGGGAAATGCAAAGGTCCGGTGCGGGTTGGGAATCCAGCCACTCGGTATGCGCCGCCACTTCCGGCGTGCTGAGAGCCCAGTAATCGCGATTCAAGTCCACCCCATCGGCATTCTCGCGGCGCGAGGCCGCAAGGCCGCCGGGATTGAGCGCCGGGCAGATGAACCAGTGGATTCGATCCGAAAAAAATCCGGCCCGCATCATTTCCAAAAGGGCGATGGGGCCAGCGGGTTCATCGCCATGCATGCCAGCGGAAAGATAGACGCGGTTCCCCGGCCCGGCCCGCTCCCAGACCATCAGCGGACCATCGGTTAGGTCGATCAAAACGAGTGCTGTAAACCCGGCGGACTCTGCGGCGAGGGCGAATTCGCTCAAGTAGGTTTCCCAATGGAAACCATCGATCACCGTCAGGGGGGTGGAAATTTGCGCCATGCCTTTGTCACTGAAAAATCTCCGCGAAGAATGACTGCATCGCCAGCCACGAGCGTTGATCTGCTGCTTCCTGATAGGCGGCACCTTTTGAAGGATCATTTCCGGCTGCCTTGTGGGTGAAACCATGCACCGCCCCGCTGTAGGAAATCATCTGCCAATCTGCGGCGGCCTCCGTCATTTCCTTCTGAAACGCGCTGACCTGTTCAGCTGGCACGTAAGGATCGCTGGCGCCGTGGAGAACGAGGATTTTCGCGGGGATATTGCCTTTTTGCGCGGTCATTCCCGCGGCGGCATCCAGCCCGCCGTGAAAAGAAACGACGCCTTTGAGGTCGGTGCCAACGCGGGCCATTTCGAGCACGCCCGTCCCGCCGAAGCAGTAGCCGATGGCTGCGATTTTCTTAACGTCCGTGCGCTCGTCATTTATGAGAACGTCGAGGCTTGCGTCCAGTCTCGCGCGGAACAAGCTGCGGTCTCCCTTGTATTTTCCCGCCTCCGCCCCAGCCGCAGGAGGTTGGGGGCGGATGCCTTTGCCGTAGATATCCGCCGCGAAAACATTGTAGCCCAGCCTTGCGAGCATCCGGCTCCGCTCCTTTTCCGAGTCAGACAAGCCAGTCCACTGGTGAATCACCAGGACTCCCGGACGCTTGCCGGAAATGGAATCATCGAAAACATGGAAGCCCTCCAGCTCCGCGCCGTTTTGCGAATAGATCACGCTTTTTTCGATAAGATCCGCATTGGCGGCGAGGCTGGTGAGAATCAAGGTGGCCATGCTGTGGAAAATTTTCATGGATCAATCCAAACTCAGATCCCTACCAAGTCAATCCACGAAGTTCTCGGGATGACATCCATCGTTTTCCCCCTTGGCTCGCGTACCTCGGCGCATGAAGCGGTGGGGAAGAGAAGAGATGGAAATAGGAAGTTTGGCTTTCAAAATCCGATAAAGCCGTATTATCATAAGACATCCCGATCACCTTAACCCTTTGAGAATGGCGATGACCGCTTGGAAATCAAAATATATGGCTCATTTTTTTAATCTATCATCAGCGATCTTGGCGACATTTCTTCTGATTGGCGGAGGGGGATTGTTTGCCGAGAATGCGATCAGAAAACCCAACGTCATCGTCATCCTCGCGGATGATCTGGGATACGGAGATCTCGGCTGTCACGGAAACACGCTGGTGCAAACCCCGTCCATTGATCGCCTCGCAAGCCAGTCCGCGCGGCTGGATCGGTTTCACGTCACGCCTGTCTGTGCGACGACGCGGGCCTCCCTGCTGACGGGGCGCTCGTTTTCCGAAACCGGAGTTTGGGGGGTTCACCTCGCCAGGGACTACATGCGGCTTGATGAAACCACCCTCGGCCAGGTCTTCCAGCAGGCCGGTTATGCCACCGGTTTCATGGGGAAATGGCATAATGGCAAACACGAGCCGTGGCTTCCATGGAACCGCGGCTTTCAGCAAAGTTGGGTGGCCTCACTTTACGTCCACGAGAACAACATGGTGTCCCACAACGGACGTGCCGAAAAATGGATTGGCTGGACCACTGATCGTCTCGCGGACAAGGCGGTGGATTTCATACAGGAAAACAAAAGCCGCCCGTTTTTTCTCTATCTGGCCTTCCTCGCGCCTCACGAGCCGTGGATTGCGCCTGCGGAAATGGTCAGCCGCTATCAGCAGCGCGGACTCTCGAAAGCCCTTTCCACCGTTTTCGCGATGATCGAGCAAATGGACACCGCCACCGGCAAGGTGCTCGATGCCGTCGATCAAAATGGACTCGCGGAAAATACCATCGTCGTCTTCATGAGCGACAACGGACCCATCAACGAGTCCAGCAATTCAGGGAATCTAACAACAGAAGAAATGACCCGTAGAAACCCCGGTGACATGCGTGGGCTCAAGGGGAACCTATGGGACAACGCCATCCGGGTGCCGTGTTTCATCCGCTGGCCGGGTAAAGCGAAGGCCATGAAGTCCGAAGAGGTCGCCCATGTCTTCGATATCTTTCCTACACTCCTTGATTTCACCGGGACAAAATTTCCCGCAGATCCCGCCCGTCCTGTCACCGGCATCACGCTCGCGCCGTTGCTGACAGGAAAAGCCGCCAAACTAAAGCCCAGGGAAACGGTGATGCCTTATTGGGAAGCCCGCTGGCCGGAATACCAATCCGGAGTCTTGCCGGAACCGGATAAGCTCGAGTTCGATTTACAAAACATCGCCATCCGCACTCCGGGGATGAAATGGCTACAAGTGGGCGGGCACCGGGAACTCCACGACATGAATTCCGATCCAAGCGAGCGAACTGATCTCGCCGGAAAACGGCCAGAATTCGCAGAACATTGTCTCGGTCTCGCCCGCCAATGGTTCAGCCAAAACCAGACTCGGAAAACAACCTATCAGCAGCCGCGTTTCCCCATTGGCAAAGTCACCCGGCCCATCGATGAAGTCGCCGAGACCCGTAACATCGGCCAAGTGCCAGGCTATTCCGCAGTCGCCACCACTGGAAACGTGGTGGTGAAAACCCACTGGTCTGTAGGGTGGAATGCGCCCGGTGATTCCCAAAGCATCAACGTCGCCATTCGAGATGCGGGCCGTTACCGAGTGGAAATTGAAACCGTGGCTCCTACGGCGGGAGCGGAGATCAGTATCAACGTTGGTCGTGGCAGGTTGTCTGGCAAGTTGTCTGGTGAAGCGATCACGGATTTGGGAGAAATCGAACTGCAGGCCGGTGAAGCACGGCTGCGCGTGCGGGTGGATTCGATCCCCGCAGGGAAATCGCAAGGCATGGAAAGCCTGATAGGCGTGCGCTTCATTGCCTTGAAAGAACTCTTGGAGCCCGCCCCTACCCCATGAGACTCGGAGCACCCATGTTCGATGCGCCGACCGATCCGCATGGCTGGGCAGCCTCCCTGCGGAGTCAAAACTACTCCGCCGCCTATTGCCCGGAGATCCTTCCCGGCTTCACTCCGGCTGACTATGCGAAGGCCGCAAGTGCGGCGGACATCGTCATTGCTGAAGTAGGAATCTGGAACAATCCGCTACAGGAAGATTCAATCAAGCGCGCCGAAGCCATCCTCTATGGCCAGAGCCAACTCGCGCTGGCCGATGAGATCGGCGCGGCCTGTTGTGTGAACATCAGCGGCTCACGCGGCGAAGTATGGGACGGCCCGGATGCCGGGAATCTCACGCCGGAGACGTTTGATCTCATTGTGGAAACAGTGCGGGAAATGATCGACGCCGTAAAACCCCGCCGCACGTTCTACACGCTGGAGACGATGCCGTGGATGTATCCCGATTCGGCGGCAAGCTATGAACGCCTGCTGGTCGCCGTGGACCGGCCCGCATTCGCTGTGCATTTTGATCCCGTCAATCTCATCACCAGCCCGGAAACCTATTTTCAAAACGGGGCGATGATCCGCGATTTCGTCCGCCGCCTCGGGCCGCGTATCAAGAGTGTGCACGCCAAAGATATCATTCTACGCCCGCGATTCATGGTGCATCTGGATGAAGTGCGCCCGGGTCTGGGCGCGCTGGACTACTCCACACTGCTTCGCGCCCTTGCTCCCCTGGGCCGTGATCTGCCTGTCATGCTGGAGCATCTCGCCACGGCGGAAGAATACCGGCAGGCCGCCGCCCATATCCGTTCAACGGGTGATTTTAATTAGATGCTGTGCCTGAAACCCTCCAAAGATGATCGCCCGATTATTGATTCTTGAATCGGTTGAAGTAGTCGCGGGATTCGTATTCCTTGCGGGTCAGGGATTCAACGTGACTGTCACAGAACATGATCACCGCCTTCTTGTCTGAGTTATAGAGAAGCTCCGATGCCTGCCGGTAATGGTGATCCCTTCGGGGCGCGATCAAAGGGGACTGCGACATATCTTGCAGGGCGGCGAGGCTGAGCGGACGGGAAACCGCCATGCCCCATCCAATGTTATACGTATTCTCAATCAACCGGGCGTTCATTGCGAAACCACAGGTCCAGTTGGTCAACGTCTTCGGGTCCATCTCGGGGTTATAGAAAACAGACTGTGCCCATTTATCATCTTTCACGAATTGGTCGGTCAGGTTGTAAGCTTGGCTATAGAGCTTCCAATGCCAGTATTTGAAGTTCGGGGCATCGCCGTTATCAGCATCGAATCCGCGGATCGATGGGTAACTGCCATTAAGGTCGATGCTGGCGGTCGCAAAAAAGGCTCCGATGTTTCTCAGATTTGAAATCGAAGTGGTGGTCTTTGCCGATCTCTTCATTTTTGCGACGATCATGGCGGTGATCCCAGCCAATACCGC
>JBBRIB010000276.1:0-5003 GCA_038221745.1 Verrucomicrobiales bacterium | reverse complement strand
GCACCGGCTACTACGAACTCGGCAACTCTGAATTCTTCCTCCGCAGGGGAGCCGGGCAATCCGGCCGCTATTCGAAACTTGGGAGAAACTTAAATCAGGATGCGGAACACGGCATCAGCCGCAACACGAACAATTCCATATCTCGCACCGGCAGCAAGAGCGTCGAAATAAGGGCCAAGCCATTTTACTCGGCCACCAGCGGCATCATCATGATGACCCGCGGCTTCAATCCGCTCAGTGGTGATTTCAACTACACGAATGTGCGAACCTTTGGCACCGCGATTTCTCTCCGCCAGTGGCGTTTCCCTGAGCTCAATCTCTTCGAAAGAGGTCGCCGGAATTGGGAGTGGCGCGATGCGCTGACCTTCAGCCAGAGTGACTATCTCTAACATTTCATCCATGAAGCCTCGCTTTCACCTGATCCTTGGTGCCCTTGCCATCGCCCTCACCTGCGGAGTGACCGGCTATGTGTTGGGAAAAAACCAAGCTCCAGCCGTGACTCAAGCGAGGTCGGAAAAATCACCCGCCGAGCGCCCGTCCAATCCTACCCGGGCGGGCGCACAGGCCACCAAACAACGCATCAATGTCAGTGAAATCCGTGCGCAGTTAGAGGCTGAGCCGAATCCCCTCATCCGCTTTCGCCTGGCCTCTTCGCGGATGGAAGCATGGATCGCGGCAAATCCCACTGAAGCCTTGGCTTGGTTGATGAGCCAGCAGGCCAGCGCCCGCCGCGCGGAGATCTTGCGCATCGCCCTCAATCAATACGCTGAAAACGACCCCCTGGGCGCTGCGGATTGGGTGCTCAAAAACCTGGAGGGCATCGAGTTGAACAATTCACTCATCCTCATCGCCGAGCAATGGGCCCAATCCAACGGACGAGACGCGGCCGATTGGTTTCTCAAGCAGCCGCAAGGCCGCGAGCGCGATGGTGCGGTCGAGCAAATTCTCTTCGCCTGGGCCTCGAACGATCCCGGGGCCGCCGTGGATTATTTGAAAGCCAATCCCACGATTGAAAATCTAACACCCACCCTCCAGCGCGCCGCCCTCGCTGGCTGGGCCAAATCCGAACCCGAAGCCGCCGCCACCCGTGGCTTGGAAATGAGCCGCGCTGCCCAAGACCCGGGCTTGTTTGGCATCACCCTCGCCAATTGGGCGACGATGGACCTTCAAGCCAGTTCCCAGTGGCTGCTCGACCACGTTCCCGCAGGCAACGAGCGCCTTTCCGCCACCCGGCATTTGGCCAAAATCTACGCCCAACAATCGCCCGATGCCGGCACTTCCTGGCTGCCCAAGCTCGCTCCCGGCGACGAACGCAACACCGCCGCCGGCATCCTCGCAGCCAGTTGGTCCCAAGCGGATGCCGTGAGCGCCGCAAAATGGGCCACCACCCAAAGTCTCGCCCAACTCTCCGCAGAATCGATGGTGGAAATCGGCCACAATCTCCTCCGCACCGAGCCGGCCTTTTTCACCTCCTGGAGCCAAGCCTTGCCTGAAGGCCCTGCCAAGCAGCAGATGGGCCAATTCATCCCTCCCGCAGCGGGCCAATAATCCTTCACCTGCGCCCCTGTCTGCCATCGGCTTTGACAGCCGCGTTTTGCTCGCTATCGTGCCGCCCTCCCAGCGAGCAACTCCATTTTTATCATGAGCGAAACCACTATCGAAAAGCATACCTTCCAAGCCGAGATCCAACAACTCCTCGATCTCGTCGTGCACTCCCTATACACCGACAAGGAAATTTTCCTCCGCGAGCTGATCTCGAACGCTTCGGACTCCATGGAGAAACTCCGCCACATTGAGGCCACGGAGAAAAACATTCACGAACCCACCCTCCCGTTGGAAATCCACATCACCACCGATGCCGAGGCCAAGACCCTCACCATCGCAGATCACGGCCTCGGCATGACCCGGGAGGAACTGATCAAAAACCTCGGCACCATCGCCCACTCCGGCACCAAGGCGTTTTTGAAATCCGTGAAAGACAGCGGCAGCACCCCTGGCAACATGATCGGCCAGTTCGGTGTCGGCTTCTACTCGGCCTTCATGGTCGCGGATGAAGTGAAAGTCCACTCCCGCAGCTGGCGCGAGGACGGCGAGGCCCTCGTCTGGACCAGCGATGGCAAGACCGGCTATGAAATCGATGACTCCACCGGCCAGCAGCGCGGCGTGAAAATCGTCATGCACCTCAAGGAGGAACTGAGTGAATACTCCGAGGAAATCCGCATCAAGCACCTCATCGAGCGCTACAGCAATTTCGTCGGCTTCCCGATTTTCCTCAACGGCACCCGCATCAATGAAGTCGAGGCGCTCTGGCTGAAAAATAAATCAGACATCACCGAGGACCAATACAAAGCCTTCTATCAATTCGCCTGCAAATCCTTCGACGAGCCAGCCTACCGCCTCCACTTCAGCGCGGATGCCCCCATCGCCATCAATGCCCTGCTCTTCGCCCCCTCGGAAAACCCGGAGCGCATGGGCTTCAATAAAACCGA
This sequence comes from Verrucomicrobiales bacterium, assembly GCA_038221745.1. Lineage (GTDB taxonomy): Bacteria > Verrucomicrobiota > Verrucomicrobiia > Verrucomicrobiales > Akkermansiaceae > Luteolibacter. Next base: position 2,514 of record JBBRIB010000276.1, on the reverse strand, counting down.
ATGCGGGGTCTCCCTCTATTCGAAAAAAGTCCTCATCGATGCCGCACCCAAAGGCCTCCTCCCGGACTGGATGCGCTTCATGAAAGGCGTCGTCGATAGTGCGGACATCCCGCTCAACATCTCCCGGGAAACCATGCAGGACAGTGCTCTTGTTAGGAAAATCGGTGCGGTCCTCAGCAAGCGCGTCATCAAGATGTTTGAAAAGGAAGCCGATGCCGATCCGGAAAAATACCGGGGTTTCTACACGAAATTCGACCGCTTTTTCAAAGAAGGCATCGCCACCGATTACCCGAACCGCGAGGCTCTCGCCAAGCTCCTCCGCTTCGAATCCTCACTCACCGACGCCGGCAGCGTCTGCGGCTTTTCCGATTACGTCACCCGCGCCAAAGACGGCCAGGAATCCATCTACTACCTCGTTGGCGCCAGCCGCGAGCAGGTCGAGAGCAGCCCCTACGTCGAGGCCTTCAAAGCCCGCGGCCTCGAGGTCGTCTATTTCACCGATGCCGTGGACGAATACGTCGTCGAGTCCCTCGGCGAATTCGATGGTAAAAAACTCGTCTCCATCCGCCACGGCGGTGTGGAGCTGGAGGATAACGCCGCCGAAGGCGAATCCCTCACCGATGAGCAAACCACCGCCCTCTGCGATTTCCTCAAAGCCGAGCTCGGCGGTCGCGTCACCGCCGTCGCCAGTGGCAAGCGCCTCGTCGATAGCCCGATCATCGCCCTTGTGCCCAACGATGGCATGAGCCCGCAGATGCGACAGATGATGAAAGCCATGGATGAGAACTTCAAAGACGAGATCAAGGTTGAGTTGGAAATCAACCCACGCCACCCGCTCATCAAAAAGCTCTCCGAGGCGAAGGAAGCAAACCCGGATCTCGCCAAGCTCGTCGCCCTGCAACTTCTCGATAACGCCCTCATCGCCGCCGGCCTGCTGGAAGATGCACGGGACACCGTCAAACGCATGAACACCCTCATGGAAAAAGCCATGGGCTGAACAACTGGAGCACGGAATTTATACTGCCCACCCACCTCAATACCAAAAAGCCCTATCATGAACTTCCTCGCCAGAATTCTCGGTCTTACTTCCATCGCATCCCTCACCACCGCCTTTGCGGGTCAGCTTCCCCCCATCGATCCTGCAAATTACAAACTTCCCATCCGCGTCGCCTGCATCGGCGATAGCATCACCGCGGGCGGTGGGGCCGGAAAAGGGAAATCCTACCCCAGCCAACTCCAGGACTTGTTAGGAGATTCATGGAAGGTCGAAAACTACGGTGTCAGCGCCCGGACTTTGTTGAATAAAGGCGATTTCCCTTATACCAAAGAAAAGGCCTATCGGAAATCCCTCAAGTTCCAGCCGCACATCGTCATCATCATGCTCGGCACCAATGATACCAAACCCCAGAACTGGCAGCACCAGGCCGAGTTCACCGCCGACTACACCAAGCTTGTAAAATCCTTCCTCGCCCTCGAAAGCAAACCAAAGGTCTATCTCTGCCGCCCTTCCCCCGTAATCGGGGATGGCAACTATGATATCACCGAAAAAAATCTCCTGGAAGCCATCAAACAGATCGATGCCCTCGCCGCAGAGCTGGGGCTCGGAGTGATTGACATGCATGCCGCCCTTGCCGGCAAGCCCGAGTTCCTCCCGGACCGCGTCCACCCCAATACCCAAGGTGCCGCCGCAATGGCCAAAGCCGCCTTCACCGTCCTCACCGGAAAGCCGTAGGCATCACACTCCTGTGGTGCACGCGAATGTGAGGCCATTGAGAAGCGCGAAGCCCTTGTCCAATGACTTGACACCATCATCCACGACAGGAGTGTCGTGGCTCCTTACTGCAAAATGAACTTTTGACCGCGGTGGGCACCACCGCTTTGGGCTCCGGCATGCCCTTTGGAAAGTATGGAAGCTTCTCACCAACGCAGATTCTTCCCGCACTACCGAGAAATCAGATTTAATCTCTTACCCAGCACCGGGCGTAAAAGTTTCCACCGGGAGATGCATGATCGCACCGCCAGCCATTGCACTTTCGTGGGCGAGGATGCCGGTGTAGGTCCAGTTCGCGGATTGTCTCGCATTCGGGAATGGTTGGCGTTTTTCGAAAAGAGCCATCGCAAACTCATGTGCGAGATGAGGATGGCTGCCGCCATGGCCTGCTCCCTGGGTGAAACTCAAATGGGTGTGATCATCAGAATCATAAACGCCACGCGTCGTATAACGCTGAATGGCTTCCGGCAGCCGCCCGGCGAAGTCTGGCGCAACCACTTTTTCCGGAATCTCCGGCTCGGGCTTCTTCGCGGTATGGATCACCAGCGGCTCATGCTCGATCAGCGGCCACTCCACGGATTTTTGAGAACCATAGATATCATTGAACCCTGTCGTCTAACATTCAACGCTTCCGCCGGGATTTTGGTTCATGCGTGACGCTGACGGGCGCAGGCTGATTCTGGTTTTCTCCCCCGCACTGTATCTCACGGGTGCCCGGATGATGCGAAGAAAACCGCAGCAAG
>JBBRIB010000275.1:0-5052 GCA_038221745.1 Verrucomicrobiales bacterium | reverse complement strand
GATGAGCTGGAGAAAACCGCGTAAATTTTTTTGTTCAAGGGCATTGATGAAGGCTTTTTGGGCGGCCTCTGGAGAAGCTTGAGGAGCTGCGGGATGCAAGATCTGCCATTGCTGCAAAAATTCGGCGATGAGATCTTCGTCAAGGTCTTCATCGTGCGCGTCATTGACCTCCTCATCACCTGTCAAAAGAGAAGCGGGTGGATCGATTTTCCACACCAAAGAATCATCTCTGCTGAACTCGAAATGAATGAACTCGATTCGGGGGAGGGAAGTGCGGGAATCCCTTGACGCGGGATCAAGACAGGCAATCGAGAAAATTCCTTCGGGTCCTTCGTAATTCTCGTTTACCACTACCCGCATGACCCTTGGTGAGAGCAGCAGTTGCCACGCCCGCTTGCGATCAATCTCCTCATTGATGGCGATCCGGGTAGCTTTGAGCCGCAGGGACCAATCGTCGGGCAATTGATCCGATAAACCGCCGAACAATCCTAGGAGTGATTGGAGGTCGCGGGATTCACAGGCTTTCAGGAAACGTTGCGCGAGAAGACCGGCATCCATGCCGCGCATTTCCTCAAGCGGGAGGCGGGTTTGAATTTCGCGGCGCAGTTGTTCGCTTGCTCTTTCGCGAAGTTTCTCCATTTCGAGGACTTGCTCGCGGAGCATCCATTTTTCGAGGGCTTCGAGGCGGATTTTCAATGGCAGGGCGAAACCAACCCCCGCATTTTCAAACGAGGCCGGAACGGGTGCGGCGAACCATTTCGAATCCCGCTTCACCAGTGCGATGGGGAAAATTTGCAAGCCGCTGGGATCGAATGCGCTGACTTTCTGAATGAGGACCGCGGCGAAATCCTCGTCCGTTCTGACGGCCCCGATCTCGATGCTGTCTTTACCGAGATCTTTGGCGATGCGTTTGTAGCGCTTCGCGATTTGCTCCTTTTTCCGATCCGCGGTTTGTGGAGTGATGGCGGTATCCGCGCCGGGGGAGAGATCGAGTTTCCCTTCACGGACTTTTTCCATGAACTCGATGGCGGCCTCACCGGGATCGCTCACGGCACCATGGGCACAGAGGGCCGTGACGAGGAAGATGCAGATGAATTTCACTTGAGAGATTGATAGCGCATTGTGAGGCGGGCGAAAGCGCAGAATTCATTCCTCTGCAGGAAGAAACTCGGGCAGGCTGCCGGGCACTCCTGCCAAACGGGGATTTGCCTCCCATTCCGCGCGGTTGCCAAAGATCATTGCGAGCATGCGGCGGAACATTTCATTGGAGTTCCGCCATGACTCATCAATGAGGCGCAGCTTGCGGTTCTCCCCGTTCGCGTTGAAAACCCACGAGTGGGCGAGGCGGCTATCCACCATATCTTTTTTATCGCCCCAGTTGCGCGCTTCAGGGAGCCGCATATCTCCGATCCAAGCCCCTTTCGAATGCGTGCGAGCGAGCCACCATGGGTCTGTGATGCGGCAGAGCGTACGGATTTCAAACCGATCTTCCAGACCCGCCAAAGACGCTTTGTTTTGTGGATAGACGGTCCAGCGCACCTTGGAGGTGCGGCTTTCAAAAACGGATCGATAGCCCACCCAGAATTCATCCTCGCGTGCGACGACAGCCCGCCAGAAAAACAGATTCGACCTCGCAGGCCCCAGCAGCGTTTTCTGATAGACGGTTCCCCGCCGTTTGAGGTCGCCATCGAATCCCGCTGCGGCCACCCACTTCAGGCACATGCCAAGGCAAAGATAACCAGCCCCGAGGCCCAACCCCCAGAAACAAGCGCGGCGGCAGGCTGGATTGTAAACCGGTGTTTTTTTCGAAGGCTTGGGTTGTTTTTTGAATGTTAGATAGATCAAGCGAAGGACTCCGGCCACAAGCACCATGGAAAACAAAAGATCCACCCGAAACAGAAGTCCTAGCGAAAACCGCTTCCCTGAAAATGGCCATAAGACCGATGCTCCTTCCGCAGCCAGGCAATCTAACAGAACATGCCCCGCCATCATTGTGAGAGCAAACCCGGCGGCCTGGGCGCGGCTGATTTTGTGGCGTTTCCAAAGCCTCTCTAAGCCATGCCCGAGTCCAAACGCGATAAAGGGCAGCAACCAGACCGAATGGGTGGCCGCCTGCCGGAACGCCACCTGAACCCCGGAATTGAAAGGCAGCGAAAGCAGCACATCGACATCAGGGAAAATCCCGAACAGGCCCCCCCATGCCATCGCTTGTTTTCCCAAGCGTTTACCCATCATCAGCTCACCCATGAGTGCCCCCAATGCTGCCTGCGTAATCATATCCACACGCCGACGATGCCGAAAAATCCGCAATCTCAAATCTCAAATCCGAAATTCTTTCACCACTTCCCTTGACGCAAGCCCCGTCCACGAGATAATCCCGCCGCGATGAATGATACCACCCGCCCATTTTCCAGTTTGATTGTCGATGGCCCAGACCGTGCGCCGAGCCGCGCCATGCTTTATGCCGTGGGCTTCAAGAAAGAAGATTTTGCCAAGCCCCAGATCGGCATCGCGTCCACCTGGAGCCAGGTCACCCCGTGCAACATGCACATTGACAAGCTCGCCATCGAGTCCTCCAAGGGCGCCGATGCGGCCGGTGGCAAGGGCATCATTTTCAACACCATCACCATTTCTGACGGGATCTCCATGGGCACCGAGGGCATGAAGTACTCGCTTGTTTCCCGCGAGGTCATCGCGGATTCCATCGAGACCGTCGTCGGCTGTGAGGGCATGGACGGCTTCGTGGCCATCGGTGGCTGTGATAAGAACATGCCCGGTTGCCTCATCGCCATGGCCCGCATGAACCGCGCTTCCGTCTTCGTTTATGGCGGCACCATCCTTCCAGGTTGTGCCGTCATCAAGGGCGAGAAAAAGGCTCTCGATATCGTCTCGGTATTCGAGGCCGTGGGCAAGCATGCCAATGGTGAGTTCAGCGATGAAGAGCTGGAAATCGTCGCCTCCAACGCCATTCCCGGGGCTGGCTCCTGTGGCGGCATGTACACTGCGAACACCATGGCCAGCGCCATCGAGGCCCTCGGCATGTCGCTGCCTAACAGCTCCGCCCAGAATGCGATTTCCGAAGATAAAATGCGCGATTGCTTCGATGCGGGCGCTGCCGTCGTCAATCTCCTCAAGCTCGGCATCACCCCCCGCGACATTCTCACGAAAGAAGCTTTTGAAAATGCGATCACCGTCCTCATCGCCCTCGGTGGTTCCACCAACGCGGTGCTCCACCTTCCTGCCATGGCCCATGCGGCGGGTATCGAGTTGAGCATTGATGACTTCGAGCGCATCGGCAGGGATGTTCCCGTCCTCGCCGACCTCAAGCCCTCCGGGAAATACGCCATGTCCGATCTCGTCGCCATCGGTGGCACCGTCCCTCTTTTGAAAATCCTTTTGGATGGCGGTCTTCTCCACGGTGATTGCATGACCGTCACCGGGCGGACGATGCGGGAAAACATCGAGAAATTCGCCAAACCTTACCCCGCCGATCAGCAGATCATCCGTCCGCTTTCCAATCCGCTTAAAAAGAACAGCCACCTCCGCGTTCTCTACGGGAACCTCGCAGAAGGCGGTGCGATTGCCAAAATCTCCGGTAAAGAAGGCGAGCTTTTCGCAGGCAAGGCACGGGTTTTCGATTCCGAAGACGATGCCATGAAGGCCATTCTCAGCCGCCAGATTCTCAAAGGCGATGTCATCGTCATCCGCTTGGAAGGCCCGAAAGGCGGCCCTGGAATGCGTGAAATGTTAGGCCCCACCAGTGCGGTCATGGGGATGGGCCTTGGAAAAGACGTGGCCCTCATCACCGATGGCCGTTTCTCGGGTGGCAGCCATGGCTTCGTCGTCGGCCACATCACACCGGAAGCCTTCTGCGGCGGCACCATCGGCATCCTCAAGGACGGCGATGAAATCGTCATCGATGCCGTCAACAACCGCATCGACGTCAAGCTTTCCGACGAGGAGATCGCCGCCCGCAAAGCGACCTGGGTCCAGCCCGCGCCTCGCTATACCCGCGGGGTTTTGGCAAAATACGCAAAGCTCGTTTCCACCGCCAGCGAAGGTGCGGTAACCGATAAGTATCTATAAGGAGCAGGAACCTTGCTGTCCCTTCTTTCTCTTCACCTTCCCGCCGATGGACCTCTTCAGAACGAACGAAGAAGTCAACCTGCTGCCCTGTGACGGGGTGGTCAATTATCATGGCGCAGTCTTCCCGATCACAGAGGAAAGGGAAATTTTTGATCGCCTGTTCCAAGCCATCGATTGGCAGAACGATGAAGTGTTGATGTTTGGAAAACGCATCGTCACCGCACGCAAAGTCGCTTGGTATGGCGATGCTGGCATGGCTTATACTTACTCAGGCAGCACGAAACAACCCCTGCCATGGTCCGCTGAGTTATTAGAACTTAAAGCAGTTGCCGAAAACCTTGCTGGAACCCGCTTCAATTCATGCCTGCTCAATCTCTATCATCACGGCGGTGAAGGGATGGGCTGGCACAGTGATGATGAGAAATCCCTCGGCCACAATCCCTGCATCGCCTCATTGAGCTTCGGGGCGGAGCGTAAATTCTCATTCAAGCACAAGCGCACCGAGCAAAGCGTTTCCTTGATTCTGGAAAGCGGCAGTTTGCTGGTGATGAAGGATTCCACCCAAGCGAATTGGCTCCACTCGATTCCGAAATCCAAAAGAATCACCGCCCCTCGGATCAATCTCACCTTTCGAACGATTCAAGTATCTTAGAACTTCCAAGCGCAACCTAACGTGAAACCGAGCGCATCGATTCCCGGGTTCGGGTCAGTCATCCCAAGGTTCGAGTGATGGATGAAATAGATCCCGCCCAAGAGTGAAAAATCCTCGGTGATCTTTTGCCGCAGGCCCAGCTGGCTGAACCAATTCAAAGTGAAGTCCTGGCCTTGCCCCTGCTCGCCACCGGAGCTATCCAACCAGCCGAAGCCACCACCGATTGAAAAGAACACGGACGTTTTCTCCGAGGGAAACCAATACTCAACCGAGGGCGCGGCCGCCACGCCAAGATAGAGATCTTCCGGGCCGCG
>JBBRIB010000274.1:0-5053 GCA_038221745.1 Verrucomicrobiales bacterium | reverse complement strand
GCGCTGCATCTCTATCCGATTCTCTACATGAACATCGCCGCCGCGCTCTCGAACCTGGACCCGGCGATGGAACAGGCGGCGGAAAACCTCGGCTGCCCGCCGTGGAAGCGCTTTTTCCGCATCACGCTGCCGCTTGCCATGCCGGGAGTTTTTGCCGGGGCATCCATCGTTTTCATCTGGGCCTTCACCGAACTGGGTGTGCCGTTGGTTTTCGACTATGCGCGGGTGGCACCGGTGCAGATTTTCGATGGGCTTAAAGGGCTTGATAAAAACCCCATCCCCTATGCTCTAACCGCCGTGCTGCTGATTGTGGCGGGTGGTGTGTTCGCCTTTTCCAAACTGGTAATGGGCCGCTCCGCCCTGGGGACGGCTCCGAGGCCGCAAGGGCGGGCGCAAACGCTCGCTCTCACGGGCTGGAAATCCGCGCTTTGCAGTGGGATTTTCCTTGGAGTCTTTCTGATTGCAGCGATCCCCCATCTGGGCGTGATCCTGCTTTCGCTGGCGGGGCGTTGGTATGGCACGGTGATTCCAGACACCCTCACGCTCACCCATTACGTCCAAGCCCTCGGCAATGGATTGGTGGTTCCCTCCATCCAAAACAGCCTTGCCTACGCCGGGTGTGCCACGCTTATCGCCCTGGCCATCGGCATGGGAGTGGCGTGGGTGGTGGTGCGCTCGAATCTGAAAACGAGAAATCTGCTCGATGCCATGGTGATGCTTCCCCTGGCGGTGCCGGGGCTGGTGATGGCCTTCGGCTACCTCGCGCTTTCGCAGGAGGGGAAGGCGTTTCATTTCCTCATCGGAGCGGATGGAAATCCGTTCTTCCTGATCGTCATCGCCTACGCGATTCGCCGCCTGCCCTACGTGGTGCGGGCTGCGGTGGCCGGGCTTCAGCAGAGCAATCCCGCGCTCGAGGAAGCGGCGAGGTCTCTCGGTGCGAGCCCATTTCGCACCCTCCGGCGGGTGGCCATCCCTCTCATCGGCGCAAACCTCGCGGCGGGTGCCATCCTCGCCTTTGCCTTCGCGATGCTGGAGGTGAGCGATAGCCTGATCCTCGCCCAACAGGCGCAGCATTACCCGATTACCAAGGCGATTTACACGCTCCTGAGCACCCTCGGAAATGGCACCGAACTCGCCGCAGCCCTCGGCGTGTGGGCGATGGTTTTTCTTTCCGCCGCCATCATGGGCGCTGCTGTGCTGGGTGGAAAACGCGGCGGGATGTTTAAAGTCTGATGTTAGACTAATTTTAGTTTGACAAGGCATCTCAAATTTTTCTAAAAGGCTGGTCCTCAGGAAAGATAGGTGGAAAGATTCACAATGAAATCCGCATATCGCTCCGAAGGAAAACATCCGGGAACCTTTCGTTAGATTTCCCCCCAAATGATAAAGGAATGTAGGCTCCGGCCCGCGCCCCCCAGCGGACCGGGGCTTAATTCTGGGTCATAAGGAGCGATCGCGAACTAAGGCTTGGGCAGGAAGAATCCCCGTTGCTTTTCAGAGATCGGCAAACCGAGCTTTTCCATCACGCTGAGCATGTCTTCCCAGAGCAACCGCTTGGTTTGATTTCCGCCGCCGCTTTGCAAGAGGTAACTCGGGTGATAGCTCACCCGCACCGGAGTGCCCTCGAAGTCGTGCCAAGAGCCACGCATCGAGGTCACGGGACCGCTTAGACCCAACAAACCTTCCGCAGCCGTGCCGCCGAGGGCGACGATCAACCGCGGCTTCACGATGCCAATCTCCGCACGGATAAAGGGCATGCACACCGCCATCTCTTCGGGGGTGGGCTTGCGGTTGTTCGTCGCTTGATTGGGCGTGGAGGGTCGGAATTTAACGATGTTTGAGATATAGACCTCTTCGCGGGAGAGGCCCATCGCCTTTAAAATATCATTGAGCTTCTGCCCGGCCGGGCCGACGAATGGCTCACGTTCCTTTTCCTCCTGATAGCCGGGAGCCTCGCCGATGAGCATCACCCGGGCCTCTGGATTGCCCGTTGCAAAAACCATTGTCTCGCGCAAGCTGCCCAAGGCTCGCGCTGGTGCCCATTGCTCCGCTTGACTGCGCAAGGTGGCCAGTTGCTCCACCCGCGATCCGCCGGAAGGAATAACAGTGAGCGCTACGGGCTCGGCCTTGATCGGTTCAACCGCAACTTCCAAAGTGGCAGGCACGGGCTTGGCTCCTCCCCGGAGGCGCTCATGCAGCTCCCGCAGGCCGCTCCGCGCCCCTTCATCAAGGTGCACGTGGCTCACCCCCCGCGCTTGCTCGGCTTCGAGAAATTCCAGAAAGACATCGACAGGACGGATCACCCGGGGACGCTAGGCACTTCCCCCGCCCCATGCAACCGCAGGATTTCGCCAAAATGGGCTTGTGCTTGATCCAATGAGGAAACCGATGCACGTTCACTCCGTCCTTTCCGTCTCGCCACCATGTTCAACCGCTCCACGCCACCCAGCCAACGCACGGCCCCCAGTTGGTATTCCGCACCCCGGCTTTGGCACACTTTGAAAAAAGCCGCCACCACCGCCGGCAGAAAGACCCTGCTCGCCGCGCTCACGTTGTTTTACTGCCTCCAGGACAAGGACACCCCCACCTGGGCCAAGGGGGTCATCATCGGTGCGCTCGGCTATCTGGTGCTGCCCACCGATATGATTCCAGACATCCTTCCGGGCATCGGCTATGGCGACGATTGGGGGGCCATCGTTGCCGCACTGGGCACCGTCGCTGCTTACATCAAGGACGAGCACAAGAACAAGGCTCTCGCCCAAGTGCAAAGGCTGTTAGGGGAAGACCATCCGGCACCTCCCCTGGAATTTATTGAATAAAACCACCTCGTTTGGAGTATCAATCCGTATCTTGGAAAGAGTTCGAATCATGAAATCGAAAATTCTATTTTCTCTCACACTTTTATTTTCCGCGCTGGCTTGCTTCGCCGGTGTCGAAATCGATACCCAGGGACTTGGTAAAAACCTCGGTGGCTGGAACAAGCGCAGCAACCAAGCCGCCGAATATCCCTTGTCCGGCTCGGTTTATCGCACCTACAAACCCGAAGTCAGCCGCACTCCCGAGGGCGGGCTTTTCGTCTCCATCCGCATCGATCACGTCCGCGGCTGGCTGGCGTCCGACGATCATGCGATTCTCGAAATCACCGTGGATCCCAAAGGCAACATCGAGTCTGCCCAATCCAACATCGCCATCCAAGGCCGCTCCATTTCCACCGATATGATTCTCGGCAGCAACGAGGCTGGCAAACAACTTGTCGGCACCGATCGCGCCGTACAGATCGGCACCGATCTCGTCGCCAATCTCTCCGCCAAGCTTCTGCGTGAAAAGCTCGTGGAAGCCGGGCGTGTTTCATTCCCCGCCGCACTCCGCCATAACTACAACCAATTGTTCCAAGCCATTCAAGTGAAGCAGGCACCCATCGCAGTCCCCGCGCCGCTGCCGCCCGCACCCCGGGACCCCGCACCGGCAGAGACCACGCTTCAACCGCCCGGTGGCGCACAAGATCTGAGCATCAAACCCTACGGCACGCCCACCACCGCTGAGATTCCCGCCAAGAAATAACCCCTACCCGCTCGGGTGAAATTTTTTATGCACCGCCTTGAGACGTTCCCGATCCAAAGGGGTGTAAATCTGTGTGGTCGAGATATCCATGTGGCTTGGACCAGTGCTCCAAATTATGTTCACGCCCGCGCACTGCTTTTGTGCGCCTCACCTCACGCCGAGAAAATCCGGGAAATTCAGATGCGGCCGCAGCCATCGCTATCTCCACCCGCACCCTGCGTTGCATCGGTCTGAAGTGAAACCTGCCAGAGAATCGAGCAAGAAAAGCTCCCCGGTCCTTTGTTTCCTTTGCGTGATTCCGTGGAAATTCTTTACCCCCCCATGCGGCTGCCGCGTTTCGCCGCTGTGCCAATAAATCAAAAAAGCTCACCGTCCAATGGTCCAGAAAATCCAAATTGGCGAGTATTCTCTCCAATTAGATCACTATCACCGTTTAATGAGACCCCTTTCACCGTTTAATGCCGCCTGTCATCCGGGTAGGACATTCGTCATCACCACGAAAAAAACCGTCCGGAAAATTGTATTATCCAGGCCGCCCGCCTCAATGGCCAGCCGTGGAATTTCTATCAGTTACCGCACGATAGCCTCGTCAAAGGAGGCACCCTCGAGCTCGAACTCGGCCCCAAACCGAACGAGGCGTGGGGTGTGGAGTGAAAAGAACCCCGCTGCGGCCGGATTTAGAAAAGGATTTCAATCATGGTCCCGTCCGGTGAAAGGATCCAGAAACACTTTTCGTAAAGGGCGGCACATGATGATCCAGCGATGCTTTCGTTATAGCGCGGCCCTTTTTTTGTTAGGCGCTTTATTCACTTACATTCCACTCAGCGCCCAGACGGAGCCTGCTGCGGCCGCTCTCGAGGCGACCGCAGCTCCTGCCGGGACAGCCAGCAGTTCACTCCCGAACTGGTTGGTGAAGCTGCAATACGGTGGATGGGTGACCGTTGTCCAGATCACGCTGTCGGTGGTGGCGGGCGGCTATTTTGTCGGTTCGCTCGCCGCGCAACGCCGCAAAAACATCATCCCCGCCGGCTTCACCGACCATGCCAGAAAACTCTGGGCTGCTGGAAAAATGGAAGAACTCGATGCCTACGCGGCGGCCAGCCCAAGCACCATCGGTCGGATCACGCTCTTTCTCGTCCGCCATCGCAGCACTCCCAGTCCCGAACTCAGCGGGATCGCGGGAGACATCGCATCGCGCGAAATCAACAACATGACCCAGCGGGCCTATCCCATCGCCGTCATTGGTAACCTGGAGCCCTTGCTCGGCCTGCTAGGAACGATTTTCGGGATGATCGACGTGTTCGACGTCGTGGCCGTGGCGGGCGAACTGGGCGATCCCAGCATGATGGCAGATGGCATTTCCAAGGCGCTGGTGACCACCGCGGTCGGCCTCGTATTGGCGATTCCGCTGCTCAGCGCGTATCATTATTTCAAGAACAAGGCGAATTCCTACGCGACGGATCTGGAAAGTGAAATCACCGATCTGATGACC
>JBBRIB010000273.1:0-5080 GCA_038221745.1 Verrucomicrobiales bacterium | reverse complement strand
ATGGCGAGGCAGGCGATCACTTCATCGCGCAGATCCGCCGGTAGCTGCACGGTGGCAAGCGCCTCGGCAAAGGCCCCATCGAAAGCACGTTCCTGGGCGAGCCATTCACCCAGTTCCCGATTCTCCATCGCCATGGCCAGTGCCTTGGCGAAATCAGGATCCGCCGCATCCGCTCCATCGGGGCGGAAGCTTGCTAAAATAAACTTTGCCCGTTCTTTATCCATGGTGCGGTTTGGTGCTCCTTTCCATTTGTAAAATGTTCTTCGGTGCGCTGGATGGCTCAGCCATCATCTTCTTGCGCAGCATTTCTTTCCCTCGCGAGATCCGGGACATCACCGTGCCGATGGGTATATCGAGAATCTCAGCGATTTCCTTATAACTGTGCTGTTGGAGATAGAATAAAGCCAGAGGTGTTCGGAAATTTTCCTCCAAGGAGCCTAATAATTCCAACGCTCGCTGCCCATCCATCTGCCGTTCCGCATTTTCGTGGGGATCTGCCACTGCGGCGGCAGTTGCTTCATCAATGGGTTGATCAGAAAATTTCGAGGCGCGCCGTCGTTGATTGAGGAACTCGCGGTGGAGCGTGGTGAAGAGCCAGGTTTTCGCCTTCGAACGGTCCCGCAATTGATCGCCCTTCGCCGCCCAGATGCAGAAGGTTTCCTGCACCAGATCCGATGCATGGTTCACATCGCGAGTGAGCGACATCCCGAAGCGAAACAACGCTTGGTAATGGGCATCGACTAAATCTGCGAATTCACTCATCGGCCTACATGAGAGCGAAACCGTGCATCCTTATTCCAAATTTTTCACACGGCCTGTTTCCAAGTCACTTCCTTGGCATCTTTCCAAAGATCTTCGAGGCCGTAATACTCGCGCAATTCCTGATCCATTACGTGGACCATCACATCGATGTAATCCAGCACCACCCAGCGGGTGTCTGCCTTGCCTTCGCTGTTGACAGGCTTCACGCCGTGGATTTCGAAAACATCGCCCGCCACGTCCCGCAGGATCGCGCGCAGCTGTGGCATCGAAGTGCCGGAGCAAACAATCATGAAATCCGTGAGGTTCGAGACCCCGCGCATGTCCCACACCCGGATGTTTTCCGCCTTGATATCCTCTGCCGCCTTCGCGCAAGCCAGAGCTAATTTTTCACCTTGTATCGCCATAATTTCCCCTCGGGGAATTCGAGTCTAGCCCAAGACCCGTTGGTAATTCAAGCCAAAATCTCGGCGCAATTTGCACCGATGGAACCCGCGAATTTAAGCAAAAGCAATTCAACAGCCTCCTTGAACTGCCAACCAACCGGTTTTACCCCTCAAACCAAAAATTTTCTTTACAAAGTCGATTTGAGAGGTATTTAAACGACTGATTATTGAAGAGTTGAAATTGTCTTACATTCTCCACCCAATGGCTGGTTCTGCAGGCCCCAGCAACAACCGATAGCCAGGTAATTCTTTACTTGAAAAAGTGATTCACGATCATGAATTTTATCCCGTACCATCTTCTTGTGCGAGCTAAATTGCTCGCCCTGGCCCTTAGTGTCTCCGCAGTATCGGCGGACATTGTATTTCCTGCCGATGCTTCGGTAATTAATGTTCGCACTGCCTTCGGGGCGGTAGGTGATGGTGTTGCAGATGATACTGCCGCGCTTCAAGCAGGGATGGATGCCAGCACCGGCGTGGGCGGTGACAGCCGCGTTCTTTACATACCCAACGGCACCTATCGGGTGACGAACACCCTGGTCATCACCCGCTCGGTGGGACCGTGGATTTATGGCCAATCGCGTGACGGCGTCATCATAAAACTCGATGATGGCCTCGGCGCATTGAATCCAGCACTGACCTCCGTCTTGCGGACATATTACAGCGATACGGAGACAAGCTCCGCGGATCATTTCATGCGCAACATCCGCCATCTAACAATCCATGTGGGTAACAATCCAACCGTGGATGGCATCCGATGGTTCAGCAATAATACCGGGATACTTCAGGACATAAGGGTGATGGGATTCGGTAAGTATGGAATCTATGCCGGATTCGTCGGGCAAAGCGGACCGAGTCTTGTACAGGATGTGCTGGTGGATGGATTCGACAAGGGAATTGTAATGCAGTGGAGCTGGGGTCAAACGATCTCCCGCGCAACGATCCGTAACTGCCGGACGCATGGCGTTTATGTAACTGCGACATCGGTGGCGATCGAAGACCTTGTTACGGAGAACACCCCCATCGCTCTCTATAACGATTATCCAAATGACTGGACCTGGTGGGGCGGGGTCGTCGCGCTGGTGGGAGGAAATTTCAGCGGCAGCAGCTCGCTGCAACCCGCCATCTATAATCGTTCCCATCTTTATGCCCGGAATATCACTTCCACGGGCCATTCACAAATCATTACCAGCACTTCACCCGCAGGTGATGTCACCACGGCGAATGCGACGGAGTATGTGTCCAGTTCAGCGGTGCGCTTGTTTGCGGATTCCACCCCATCATCGCTGGGTTTGCCGATCCAACGCGAGCCGATAGTGCCTTGGGAGACCGATCTTTCGAAATGGCTATGCATTGATTCATTTGGCGCCATCGCAGGTGATGGAAATGATGATACCGCAGCCTTTCAAGCCGCTATTGACGCTGCGGCGGCGGCCAATCAAACGGTAGTCTATCTCCGTGGTGTTCGCACTCCTGACCCGAATTGGCATATCATCAATGGTGAAGTGCGCGTGCATGGTAGTGTGAAATTGGTCATCGGACTTGGTTTCGGGAGGGTCATCACGACGAACGGTGCGGGGAAATTTGTGGTCGATGAGACCTCGGCACCCGTAGTGGAATTTAGGCACATCCAAGCGTTCGGTGCAACTTCGCCGGTGGTCGAAAACCGTTCCTCAACGAATATAATGTTCATCCAGGGTTGTGATTTCAAAATTCTGGGAACCGGTTCTGGAGATATTTTTGCCACCGATTGTGTTTCACGTGTGGAACTCAGAAACCCAACACAGTCGATGTGGGCGCGCCAGCTCAATCCAGAAGGAACAAGCGAGCTTGGCCTGATCCGCAACCATGGTGCGAAGTTATGGGTGATGGGCCTTAAGTATGAGGGAGCGGGTGTGCGCTTCCGCACGGATACGGGAGGAAAATCAGAGGCTTTCGGGATGTTCAATTATGGTCCCGGCCTGGCTGGTGATGACATGCGGCCTGCGTTTGAAATTGATAACGCATCTTTTTCCATCGCCGGAGTGCGTGAAATCAATTTCGGCGGCAATGCTTATAACGTAAAAGCGCGCGAGCTGCGCGGTAGCACAGAAGAACGCTATCTCGGCGGCGACTGGATTGGCTGGCCGCTTTATTCCGGCTGGAATGAAGCCACCTTGGCGGCCCCGGTTCAGGCGGCGAGACCACTGCTTGTTCCTGAAGGCCAACAATTTCTCGCAAATGTCGTGGTGTCCGTGTTAACGCCGACTCCTGATTCTGAAATCCGCTTCACCCTGGACGGCAGCGAGCCGACCGCTACTTCCCCGCAATGGTTGAACACGCAGACTTTCACCTCGACCACTACGGTAAAAGCAAAAGCGTTCAAAACGGGCATCGGTGCCAGTGCCACCCGGACGGCAGTTTTTGAAAGACTCATACCACGCCCGGCGGCTGCCACCCTCACGCCATCCTCGGGCCTGGCCTACCAATATTATGAAACAGGGCCACTGAGTGCGGTGCCGGATTTTTCCACGCTGACCCCGCAAAAATCAGGAACCGTGGTTAACTTTGATTTGTCTCCCCGTCTTCGAGATGGCCATATCTCATTCCGCTTCGCGGGGTATTTCATCGCGCCTGTAACGGGTATCTACCAGTTCTATACCGTTAGTGATGATGGCTCGAAGTTATGGATCGGCGATTCTTTGGTTGTCGATAACGATGGCATTCATCCCGCCCAGGAACGTAGCGGGACCATCGCGCTGGAGGCCGGCCAGCACCCCATAACGGTCGGTTGGTTCAACGGCGCTGGCGGGTTTTCGCTTTCAGTGGATGTCGCACGGGTGGGCGGGCCGAGACAGCCCATCGCGGGATCCTATCTCGACCTTGCCCCGCCCCAGGCATCGCTAAGCGGTCGGCAACACGCGCTGGACTACCAATATTATGAAGGTAGCTGGAGAGCGTTGCCAAATTTCAGTGCGCTAACGCCCGTGGCGAGCGGTCAGGCCGCCACCGTTTCCGTCGCACCTCAGTTGAGAAACAGTAACTATGGTTTGCGCTTCACGGGTTGGATTAAACTACCTACCGATGGAATATGGAAATTCCATACCACAAGCGATGATGGCTCCAAGTTATATCTCGATAATCGGCTCGTCGTGGATAATGACTTCCTCCAAGGCCCGACCGAGCGCAGCGGGTCAATCCTCGCCACTGCCGGGTATCATGCGATCACCGTTGAGTTCTTCCAAGGCGGGGGCGGCGATTTCTTATCGATAGCCTATGAAGGGCCGGGAGTGGCGAAGCAAACGATCCCCGCAGGCGTATTGTTTCGGACCTTGCCGCCTCTTGAAGATCTGGATGGCGATGGATGGTTGAACTTTCAGGAGTATGCTTTTGGGTTTTCATCTCAGGCAGCACAGCAGGCAGGATTGCCGCTAGGGGCTACGGCCAAAGTGAGTGGAGACGAGTATTTACAAATCACCTTCAACCGCCGCACGGATTCACCCGACATCCTCTATGAAGTGGAATCCTCGGGCACCTTGCTGGCACCATGGGCGAATGTGCCGATCAGCCCAAATCTAATTGGGGTGCCGATTGCCATGGAGCCGGGCGTCGAGCGGATCACGGTTCGCGATCCGGTGCCGTCCTCTGTGGCGGCGAGGAGATTCCTGAGGGTGAAAATCACCCAGCAGTGACCTTGTGGCTCAATTGGTTCGCACACCTCATTCCAAGCCACGTTCGGCCACTTCCTCCTCATCCCAGCCGAGGTAGTGCCCGAGTTCATGCAAAAACGTGGTGCCGACTTCATCGAGGTAGTCATGTTCCTCCTCATCCGCACATTCCCAGATATTACGCAAAAACAGCCGAATCTTGGGGATTTCTCCTGAGCCGTCCTCATCCAG
>JBBRIB010000272.1:0-5096 GCA_038221745.1 Verrucomicrobiales bacterium | reverse complement strand
CAAAGGCTCCCGCCTCGCCGTTTCCACCAACCTCCTCGCAGCCCTCATCAGTGTTTGCATGCGGGCCACCCGCCAAACCCGCTCACTCACCGGCCCGCTTGAGGAAAACGAACGCCGCATCGTACTCGCCCGCGCCCTCTTAGGCGAATGGATCGGCGGCTCCGGTGGTGGCTGGCAAGACTCGGGCGGTGTCTGGCCCGGCATGAAACTCATCGCCGGTGCCGTAGCTCAGGAAGGCGATCCCGAATTCGGCATCAGCCGCGGTCGCCTGATGCCCACCCACAAGATTCTCGATACCACGGATGTTCCGTTGGATGCCCGCCAAAAACTTCAGGACTCACTCGTCCTCGTCCACGGCGGCATGGCGCAAAACGTAGGCCCGATTTTGGAAATGGTGACAGAGAAATATCTTCTCCGCTGCGGCCCGGAGTGGATCGCCCGCCAGCAAACCCACGGCATCCTCGCACGCATTCTCGAAGCCCTCCACAACGGGGACATCCCCGCCATAGGAGCGGCCACCACGGAGAATTTCCGGCAGCCCATCCAAGCGATCATCCCCTGGGCCAGCAATCTTTACACCGAGACACTCATCGAAAAAATCAGCGCGGAATTCGGCAAGGACTTCTGGGGCTTCTGGATGCTGGGCGGCATGGCGGGCGGTGGCATGGGCTTCATTTTCGCACCCCATCGCAAGGCGGAAGGACAGCAACGGCTGCAACACATCATGTCGGAAACAAAAGCACGGCTCGGCTCAGCCCTGCCCTTCGCCATGGAGCCGGTCGTCTATGATTTCGCCATCAACGAGCGCGGCACATGGGCAGATCTCCTCACTGCGGAAGACGCCCTCATGCCCTCCGGTTACTACAGTTTCATCGTTCCCCAGCTCCTGCGCAAAGGCCGCAGCGAACTCAGCCCACTGCGCATCGCAGAGCTCGATCACTTTGCAACCGCCTGCCGCGATCACCCGCAACTCAACGGCATGGTCCAAACACTTTTTGATTCAATCTTCCCCCACAGCTCCCGCAAGACCGAATCAAAAACCACTCTCACCGCCCTGCTTGATGCCTATGGCTTTGATCGCACGGCCCACGAACAAATCCGCACCGACCTCAAATCAGGCCGCATCGGCCTCGCCCAGAATCGCCTCCCGGCAAACACCATCATCGAAGATGTTAGGGAAACCGATGTCTTCAACGCCACCTCCGGCAAGCTCCCGGAAAAACACCACACCCGTGGTCTCGCCGCTTTAAAGAAGGGCGAAGTCGCCGTTGTCACCCTCGCTGCCGGGGCAGGCTCGCGTTGGACCCAAGGTGCGGGAGTCGTCAAAGCCCTCAACCCGTTTTGCAAACTCGGTGGCCGCCACCGCTCCTTCATCGAGACCCACCTCGCCAAGAGCCGTAAAACCAGCAAGCTCGCCGGCATTCCACTTCCACACATTTTCACCACCAGTTACTTTTCCCACGATCCCACCGCCCACTTTCTTTCCGAGTATGACCAATACGGTTACCAAGGCCCCCTTTTCCTTTCCCAAGGGAAATCCATCGGCCTGCGCACCGTTCCCACCGTCCGCGATCTGCGCTTCGCATGGGAGGAAACCCAACAGCAGACGCTCGATATCCAACAACAAAAAGTCCGTGAAAGCCTCCGCACCGCCCTCATCCAATGGGCGCAATCCAGCGGTGAAGCCTCGGACTATACGGACAATCTTCCCCTCCAATGCCTTCACCCCGTAGGCCATTGGTATGAAGTCCCCAATCTCCTTCGTAACGGCACACTCGCGAAACTGTTGGTCGAGCGCCCCCAACTCCAAACCCTTGTCCTCCATAACATCGATACCGTCGGCATGGACGTGGACCCCGCCCTCCTCGGCCTCCATCTCGATTCCCAAGCTGGCCTCACTTTCGAAGTCATTTCCCGCCGCCTCGAAGACCGCGGCGGCGGCCTCGCCCGGGTCAATGGCCGCCCCCAGCTCGTCGAAGGACTCGCCATGCCTCGCGAAGAAGACGAATTCAATCTCACTTACTATAACACCAACACCTGCTGGATTCAGATTGATGCCCTGTTAGAATCCTTCCAACTCAGCCGCCCCTGTTTGAACGACCCGGGAAAAGTCAACATGGCCATCCGCAGTCTCGCCACGAAATGCCCACCTACATCACTCTCAAAGAAGTGAAAAAACGTTGGGGTAACGGCCAGGAAGACATCTTCCCAGTCTGCCAGTTCGAAAAACTTTGGGGTGATATGAGCAAGCTCCCCTCCATCGAGACACGCTACATTGCCGTTCCCCGTCTGCGTGGCCAACAGCTCAAAGACCCCTCCCAACTCGACGGCTGGCTCCGCGATGGCTCGGCTTCTTACCTCGAAGATCTCTGCGATTGGGGCTAGGATGACATCGCTCCGGCGATGTGACGAAATTGCCACCAAAACGAGTGCGCTGTTTGAGGAATCATGGGGTTTGATGTTGCTGAACAAACCGAAAATATCAAGAAACCATGAAAATCGACATCGTTACGGATACTTTCGCTCCAGATGTAAATGGAGTGGCCATGACCCTGGGGCGTCTCTGTGCCGGGATGAAGCGGAGAGGCCACCGTGTGCATGTGATCCATACTGGAGAATCCGCCAAAAAAGGGGAGTCCTGCTCACCCTCGGTGGCGCTTCCGGGGTATCGGGAGGTGAGAGTGGGTTTGCCTGAGCCTTTTAAATTGCGTGCCCGCTGGTTGAAAAAACGCCCGGACGCGATTTATGTGGCGACGGAAAGCCCGCTGGGGAAATCCGCACTCAAGGCCGCCAATGCCCTAGGTATCCCGGTGGCGGCAGGGTTTCACACGAATTTCCACCAATACATGGAGCAATACCGGATGGGTGGCTTGCAGCCCATGGCGATGGCCTATCTGAGGAAATTCCATCAACGTGCGGATTGCACCCTCACTCCGTCACGCGATGTGTTGGAACAACTTGAAGCGAATGGTTTCAGCAATGTCTATCTATTGGGCAGGGGTGTGGATACCGAGTTATATCATCCGGAGAAACGCAGTGAAGCGCTGCGCTCCGAGTGGGGTGCCCGCCCGGGTAGCCCGGTGGTGGTGATGGTGGGGCGGGTGGCCGCGGAGAAGAACTTCGAGCTGGCGATGGCCACCTTTGAGCGGATGCGCGAGGCGGTACCTGATGTGCGGTGCGTGGTGGTGGGGGATGGGCCGCTGCGTGAAAGGCTTGCGGAGAAACATCGTTGGGTACACTTCGCGGGGATGAAATTGGGGGAGCAACTTGCGAAGTGTTATGCCTCTGCGGATGTATTGATTTTCCCTAGCGAGACGGAGACCTTCGGCAATGTTTTATTGGAGGCAATGGCCAGCGGGCTTGCGACGGTGAGCTATGATTATGCCGCGGCAGGCTTGCACGTCAAGGCGGGTGAGAACGGCTTCAAGGCGGCGAAGGGAGATGCTGAGGCGTTTGTGAAGCATTCGCTGGTGGCGATGGGCCTTCATTCACAGCATGGCATGCGAATCGCTGCGCGTGAAGTGGCGGAGACGCTGGGCTGGGACCAGGTGGTGCGTGAATTCGAATCCCGCTTGGAGAGCATTTCAAAGGATCGACCGAATTGCAACAAGCGGGGGAAACGGGCGAAGTATTCGTGCCGCACCGTATTTCTATCAGATATACATTTGGGCACTCCTGATAGCAAGGCGAATGAAGTGGTGGAGTTCCTGAAACACCTCCGTTGTGAGAAGCTGGTGCTCAATGGTGATATCATCGATGGCTGGGCACTACGGCGTGGCGGCAAATGGAGCGCCCGCCACAGCCGGGTGATTCGCAAGATTCTCAAGATGATGGAGAAGGAGAACACCGAAGTGATCTATCTACGAGGAAATCATGATGATATACTGGAGCGTTTTCTGCCTCTGGCGTTCGGTCGGCTGAAGGTGGGGAAAGAGCATATTCACAAGACCCCGGATGGTAAGAGATATCTGGTGATCCATGGAGATGGCTTTGACAGTGTTTCCACCAATCACAAGTGGCTCGCATCAATGGGAGCGGTGGGCTATGATTTCCTGCTGAGTGTGAATCGTTTCTACAACAAGTGGCGGGCGTGGCGGGGTAAGGAATACTTTTCACTCAGCAAGCGGGTGAAAGCCAAGGTAAAGTCCGCGGTGAGTTTTGTGGGCAAGTATGAAGAGCTACTCCAAGACCTCGCCCGTTTCAAGAAGTGTGATGGAATCATCTGCGGGCATATCCATACCCCTGAGAACAAACAGGTAGGTGATATCCATTACCTGAACTCAGGCGACTGGGTGGAGAGCCTGACCGCCATCATCGAGCATCACGACGGGCGGATGGAGTTGATCCAGTATGAGGAGTTCATGGAAAGACTCCATAAGATTGAAACGGTCCAACTGCCTGCGCGCGAAGTGGCGGGAGAGGATGCGAAGGCGCTGAGTTTGCCCAGCTGAGGGTTATTTCTCTGCGAGGATCTTGAGGATATCCTCGGCTTGCTTGTCCGTGGCAGCACTCAGGTCCCGCCAGACGAGTTTGCCCTCTTTGAAAAGAAAAGCCTGGCGCTTCGAGAAACCCATGGTTTTCGGCACGCCGAATGCGTCGATGATTTTCGTATCGTCGTCCGCGAGTAAATCGAAAGGGAGTTTATATTTCTCCTTGAAGGCTTTTTGAGATTTTACCTTGTCGCTGCTGACTCCCAGAATCTTCACGCCTTTTTCAGTTAGGGCGGCGTATGAATCGCGCAGGCTGCATGCTTGTTTGGTGCAGCCGGGGGTGTCGGCCTTCGGATAAAAATAGACCAGGAGGTAGCCAGCCTTGCCCAGCTCGGCGAGTTTCACGGATTGGTCGTCCTGGTTCTTTTGCTCAATCACCGGGATGCCCGCACCGATTTCGAGGGTCAGTCCCACGGCGTTGGTGGCAAAGATAGCCGTGGACACGGTAGTGAGTATCTGGGTGATTCGCTTCATATTGTGGAAGGTTGCACGTTCCGGGTCCTGCGCAACCTTTAGTTTTCCCCGGCTGAGGCGTGATACCGCCTACCGGAGGCGGAAATCCAGAGCGGAAATTGCGATCCTTTTCTAAAAATGCGCCTTGATGGC
>JBBRIB010000271.1:0-5122 GCA_038221745.1 Verrucomicrobiales bacterium | reverse complement strand
CGTGTGTCGCTCCATCGTGCGCTCGCTCGGCCACCTCTATCAGTCGCCGTCCCTCCTACTCAGTCGCGTCGCGCAGCAGATGGAGGAGGATCTGGATCGGCTAGAAATGTTCGTTACCATCGCCGTGGGCATCGTCGATGTGCCGGGGGAAATCATCCGCGTGGCCAGCGCCGGGCATTGCCCTGTGGTAATCTGCCGCCCTGACGGGAAATTTTCCGAAGCCTGCCCGGAGCAACCACCGCTAGGCCTCGAACAAAACCCGATCTACACCGAGCATGAAATCGCGCTGCAACCCGGAACCAGAATCCTCGGCTTTACCGATGGCCTGATCGATCCTCGCAACCTACGCCCCACCTTCGCTGACGAACCAGCAGTTGCACAATGGTTCGCGGCGGCAGCCTCCCATGCGCCCCACATCACTTCACTCAAGTCCGATTTATTAAAGCACCTCGGCCACGCCATAGACTCCGGCACGCTGGCGGACGATCAGACTTTCCTGCTCATCGGCTTTGACTGAACTTCATTTGAAAAAATTCCACCATGGCCCGCCTCGTTATCGCTGAAGACTCACCGCACATGCTCCGCCTGCTCGAAATGACGCTGCGCAAAGCTGGCCACACATGGACTGCCTGCGCCGCTGGAGACACCGCGCTCGCCGCCATCCAGTCCGAGAAGCCCGACGCCGCCCTGCTGGATGTCATTATGCCCGGCATGGATGGCCTCGCAGTTCTCGCCGCGATCAAGGCCGCCCCCGAGACGGCCGCCATCCCTGTAATCATGCTCACTGCCCGCGGCCACACCCTCACCCGCCAACAGGCAGAGGAAAGCGGGGCCTCTGCTTTTCTAACAAAACCATTTAGCCCCACGGAACTTCTCGCCACCATCGAGCGCCTCACCTCCACACCCTTATGAAAGACCGCCTATCACTCTTTATCATGGTCGATGCCTGCGGGTGGGAGATCGTGAAAAATCATCCTTTCCTAGAAAAAGTCGCCCCGCATCGGCGCAAGTTGGAGAGCGTTTTCGGCTATAGCTCCACCTGCGTGCCATCCATTTTATCGGGACGCTGGCCAGACGAGCATCACAACTGGTGCTACTTCGTTTACAATCCCGCAGAGTCTCCCTTCCGCTCCCTGCGCTGGCTCCGATGGCTGCCCACCGCCGTCACTGGCCGCCGCATCTTCCGCCGCTGGCTTACAAAATTCGTCAAAGTTCAGCTAAAATTCCGTGGCTACTTCGATCTTTACAACATCCCCTTCAAATACATCCACCTCTTCGATTTCACCGAAAAGAAAAGCCCTCTCAAGCCAAAGGGCATGAACCGCGGGCCGAACATTTTCGATCTGTTAGAGGAAAAGAAAGTCCCCTATTTCGTCACCAATCCCTCGCAACCGGAGGAGGAGCACCTCCGGCTTTTGCTGGCAGATATCGAGAGCCAGCGTATCGACTTCGCGTTCCAATATTGGGCTGGTCTCGATGGATTGCTCCACATGGTGGGCAACGACTCCCCGGAAATTCCGAAAAAACTCGATCACTACGACCGCTGGATCACCCAAGTGATGGACGCGGCGCAGAAAAATTACCGCGAGGTGCGCCTCCATGTTTTCAGCGATCACGGCATGGCGAACTGCGATGTCCACATCGACCTCCGCGCGAAGATCGACCCACTCGGGCTGGAAATGGGCAAGGATTACGCCGTCGTCTATGACAGCACGATGGCCCGTTTCTGGTTTCTCAAAGAAGGCGTGAAAGAGCGCATCACCGAGGTGCTGGATACCGTCCCGGAAGGCCGCATTTTAAACAAAGAAGAACTCCAGCAATACCGCACATGGTTCGAGGACCAATCATTTGGCGAGCTCATCTGGCTGGCGGAAGAAGGTACTCTCATCGTTCCCAGCCACATGGGTGAGCGCCCCATCCGTGCGATGCACGGCTACCACCCGACCGATCCCCAGAGCTACGCCACTCTCTTCAGCAGCCACGATGAAGTGCCTGCCGAGGTGACTCACATTCCGCACATTTACCAACTCATGGAGCGCGCCGTGCATCATCACGCCGCCGCGAACTTGAAGCCATGAAAGCACGCAGCATTATCCACGTGCCCCGGCGTTTCGTCGCTCACGAGTGGGGCGGCACCGAGACCGTCGTGCTGGAAATTTCCAAGCACCAACGTGCCGCCGGGTTCAATCCTCGCATCATTACCTCCATGGCCCTGGCGGAGCGGGATCACGATGAAATCTCCGGCATTCCGGTGGATCGCTACCCGCATCTCTACCCGTTTTTCGGCCTCAGCACCGCCGCCCGCGCAGCCATGGATAAGAAGGGTGGGAACCTGCTCTCCCTATCACTTCTGCGCGCTCTGATCCGCGAGCCAGATGTCCGCCTCTATCACGCCCACGCGCTCAAACGCCTTGGTGGATCTGTCCGCACCGCCGCCCGCTGGAGGAAAAAACCCTACGTCGTCTCGCTCCACGGCGGGATCTTCGATGTGCCAGCGGCGGAGCTGGACGATCTAACAAAACCCATCCAAGGCAAGATCGAGTGGGGCAAACCCTTCGGAGCGCTTCTCGGAGCCCGCAAGGTGCTGGAAGATGCGGACCACGTCATCTGTGTCGGTGAAAGTGAAGCGCAAAAAGCCAAAGCCACATTACCCCATGACCGCGTTAGCTACCTGCCAAATGGCGTGGACTGCCAGCGTTTCACCACCGGCGAGGGCCAGCGTTTCCGCGAGCATTTCCACATCCCGGCAGATGCTTTTCTAGTAGTGAATATCAGCCGCATCGACTCACAGAAAAATCAGCTCGGACTGCTCGAAGCATTTGCCCGCTTTCATGCCACGACGCCCAGCGCGCGCCTCGTGATGATAGGCCCGGAAACGCAGCCCGCTTACGGCGATAAATTGCGCGCCTTCATCGCCGCGAATCATCTCGGGGAATCTGCCACCATCATCCCCGGCCTGAGCAATGAAAGCGGACTGCTCATTGATGCCTATCACGCGGCGGATGCCTTCGTGCTTTCCTCGCGCCACGAGCCGTTTGGGATCGTGGTGTTGGAGGCTTGGTGCGCTGGCCGGGCAGTCATCGTCAGCCGCGTCGGTGGCTTGCAAACGCTGGTCCGCGAGGGCGAGACCGGCTTCTTTTTCGATCCCGATTCCCCGGATGCCGCAGCCCAACTCGCCGCGAATCTCACCGCATTGCACGGGGATCCGGCTCTACGCGAAAGGGTAGGGGAGGCTGGCCGTGCCGAAGCCGCCGCCCATTATGACTGGACCCGCATCGGAGCACGCTTGGAGGAAATCTATCAAATGGCGGAGGAAAACACCGCCCGGAGAAAGGAGGGCAGATGAGCGTTTCCAATCAAAGATTCACCCTCGATGGCAGCGATGCATTGGAATCGCTGATCGCAAAAACCTGTGAGGAAATCGGCCAGGAAGTCACCCGTATCGTCCCCGCAAAAAAGTTCCAGGCATTGCTGTTAGGCGGCGGTTATGGTCGTGGCGAGGGCGGCGTCCTCTCCACTCCCGGTGGCGATGCACCCTACAACGACCTTGAATTTTTCCTGCTCATCTCCGGACATCCACGCCTCAACGAGCGCCGCTACGGCGCGGAGATTCACGCCATGGAAAAGCACATGACGGAAAAAATCGGCATCGATGTGGAGCTGAAGATCCTCTCTCTTGAAAAGCTCAGCTCCAGCCCGACGAGCATGTTTTATTACGATCTCGTCTGCGGCCACCGCATCACCGCCGGGCCGTCTTCCGTGCTGAAAGGTTGCACTCACCATGCAGAGTCCGCACGGATTCCCTCCCATGAGGCCACCCGGCTGATGATGAATCGCTGCTCCAGCCTCCTGTTCGCAGCGGAGCGATTGGCGCAGAGCGGTTTCACCCAGGAGGATTTGGATTTCACCGCACGCAACATCGCCAAGGCCCAGCTCGCACTCGGCGATGTCGTTCTAACAGCTCTCGGAAAATACCATTGGAGCTGCCTTGAGCGCCATAAAACATTGGAGTCTGTCAACGAGCCTTCATTGCCGATGGCTGAAGTGCTGGAGTTTCACAAAGCCGGCGTCGCTTTCAAACTTCACCCCGCGCCCGGCACCGCAGGGCGCGAGGAATTGCAGGCTCTTCATCAGGCCGTCACGAAAGTCGCCTGGGCCGTCTGGTCATGGCAGGAAAGCAGGCGACTTGGCATTTCTACTAGATCTCCCGTAGATTACGCCCATGGCGGCAATAAATGTCCTGAAACTTTTTTCCTGAAAAATTTCCTCGTCCGCCTCCGCGCATTCGGCGCGAAGGGTCCGCTAACATTCCGCTATCCACGCGAGGGGCTTCTGAATTCCCTTTCTCTGCTTCTCTGGGCGCCGGAACTCGTTCCCGAAAATTCCGCATGGCTCTCACGCCAGCTTGCCTCGCCCGTCACCAACCGGCAGGAAGCCATCACCGCCTACGAAAAACTCTTGCATCGCTTCAATTAGAAACATGATGAACGCTCTCCAAGCCGACCTCCGCCGCAACCGCAGGGACTATCACCCCTGCTGATTGCCGAAACGCATCGTGCTTTGCCTGACTCTGAACAGCATCCACGCTATCGTCTTGATCCGCTTCCAGCAATGGTGCACGGCCAATCACCTGCCCGGAATCTTTGCCTCAAAGATACTCTTCTGGTTTTTTAAAATCGAAGTCGGTAAGCACGTGAGAATCGGTCCCGGCCTGCGCCTACCCCACCCGATGGACATCATCATCGCTCCAAATTCCGAGATCGGCCCGGACTGCGATCTCTACTCCGGCGTGCGGCTCGTGCTTTCCCATGGAGATAAAAAAGGTCCCAGGCTCGGCGCACATGTCTTCATGGGAGACGGCGCGAAGGCAGTCGGCGCGGTGGAAATCGGCGCTCACGCCATCATCGGAGTTTCCGCCGTCGTGACCAGGGACATCCCCGCAAATGCCACCGCAGTCGGGATCCCTGCGAGGGTCATCTCGCAAGACAACCAACGCAGCAACGAAGCGCCATGAAACTTCTCGTCATCTATCCCTACGCCCCATGGCCGCTTGATCGCGGCACCTATCAGCGGACTTTTCATCTGCTCAAAGCACTGGCCCTGCATCACGAGGTGGACTTCA